>CAZVHL010000290.1:0-1505 GCA_964626925.1 uncultured Nitrospiraceae bacterium | reverse complement strand
GCTTTCATGACGAGAGAATACCGGATATTTGTCATCAAAGCATGCTGAGCAATATTTCTCGGGATTAGAAACCACCTTTTTCAGGCCTTCAATACTTAAATAGTGCAGAGAATCAGATGTAATATATTTGCGTATTTCTTCAATGCTATGAGTTGCCGCGATAAGCTCTTTTCTCGATGGAGTGTCAACACCATAAAAACACGGCCCAATTGTGGGTGGCGAACTTATCCTCATATGCACCTCTTTCGCACCTCCACCCTCCTTTATCATTTTAACAATTTTCTTGCTTGTGGTACCCCTTACGATTGAGTCATCAATGACCACAACTTTTTTGCCTTCAAGAAGCTCACGAACGGGATTTAACTTGATCTTCACACCAAAATGCCTGATCGACTGCCGTGGCTCGATGAATGTTCTGCCAACATAATGATTTCTTATTAATCCAAAATCAAATGGTATATTGCTCTCTTCTGCATAACCGAGAGCTGCCGGCACCCCGGAATCAGGCACAGGAATTACAACATCGGCATCCACAGGATATTCCCTTGCAAGCTGACGGCCGAATTCCTTTCTTATTTTATTAACATTGCAATTACCGAAAATATTGCTGTCAGGTCTTGAAAAATATACAAATTCAAATATACAAAAAGCATGTCTGGGAGAATGCAGGGTTTTTATTGATTTAATACCATTTTTATTGATAATAAGCAGTTCTCCCGGTTCAACATCTCTAACATATTCTGCGCCTATAAGATCAAACGCACATGTTTCGGATGCAACAACATATCCTCCGTCATGCCTGCCAAGACTTAACGGCCTGAAACCGAACGGGTCCCTTAAGGCAAAAAGTTCATTTTCGGTCATGAGCAGAATACTGAAGGCGCCTGAAAGCTGTCTCATGGCATCGATGAGGCGCTCATGGAGTCCGCCGGCCTTTGAACTCGCGATCAAATGCACAATTACTTCACTGTCCGAGTTTGACTGGAATATTGCTCCTTTAGATTCCAGCTCATTTTTCAACTCTAAGGCATTTACAAGATTTCCGTTATGAGCAATTGCAATAGAACCTAAAGAAAAATTAACCATAATAGGCTGAACATTTTTCAGAGAACTTGATCCCGCAGTTGAATAGCGGTTATGGCCGATCGCTATGTCTCCCGGAAGACGCTGAAGTCTCTTTTCAGAAAAAATATCCGCAACCAGCCCCATGGATTTTTCTATCGTGATCTGTCTGCGGTCAGAAGAACATATGCCCGCTCCCTCCTGTCCCCTGTGCTGTAATGCATGAAGGCCAAGGTAAGTAAGGTTTGCAGCCTCCGGATGACCATAGACCCCGAACACCCCGCATTCATCATGAAATTTATCAGAAGATAACGACATATAAGGGTTGGAAAAAATACGCTGGTTACAGACCAGGTTTTTGGTTTTATTCACTGATATATCCGAATACAAATTTCATCGATAGGTGAAATAGTATAGCATTTTTAAAATCGTTATTTGTCATC
>CAZVHL010000289.1:0-1551 GCA_964626925.1 uncultured Nitrospiraceae bacterium | reverse complement strand
ATAAGCGCTCTGAAGAGCTTGAAAAGATCAACAAAGCTTTTGTCGGCAGGGAGCTTAAGATGGCGGAGTTGAAGAAAGAAATAGAGGAACTGAAAAAGAGAGTCAGGAGCTAAAGTTGAAGGGGAAAGGCACAAAGTTAAAGAATAAATGACAAATATCAAATTACAAATAAAAACAGAGTACAAGTCTGAGATGAAGATAAAATTTATACATATTTTTCTCTTTCCTGTCTTGCTGCTTCTGACAATAGTATCTTGTATGAAAACTGAAGAAAACAATAATATTCCGCCCTCTTCATCCCTTGAACTGTCAAAACACCCTGTCTACTCCAAATATCAGTTCAATAATACAGACAATGTAATAAATCTCGGCACTCAGCCGCTATATATGCCTACAGGGCTTATCACAGAAGTCATGAAGCGGGATGTTATACTCAGAAAAACTCTGAAGAAACTGGGGATGGAGATCCGCTTTTATTCATTTCTGAAAGGATCTGATGTAAACCATTTCCTCAAAAGCGGCGATCTGGATGCCGGGATAGGCGGCGATATGCCTGCAATTATTGCTGCGGCGACTCTGGATGTTTATATACCAATTTTAGTCCAGCAGGGTTTTTTATCCATCATGGCTGACAGGCATATGTTAATAAAGGAATTACGCGGTAAGAGGATTGCTTATGCATATGGATCGAATGCACATTATGCATTATTAAATGCATTGGTCTCGGGAGGAATCGATGAATCTCAGGTTAAACTGATTCCTATGGATGTGATCGAGATGCCGGTTGCTTTAAATAGTGGAAAGATAGATGCCTTTTCAGCCTGGGAACCAACTCCATTTATGACATTAAAGAAATTCAAAAAGGCGGTAACTATCCACAGGAGTCTCAGCTCAGGTTATATGTATTTTCTGAAAAACTTTTCATATAGATATCCCGATGTTGTGCACGAGATCCTGGCGGGGGAACTCAGGGCGGTCAGGTGGATGCAGACCAGCAGGCAAAACCTGATGCAGGCCGGTAAATGGTTTCTGCAGGAGTCTAATGAGCTGTCAGGCACAAATCTTGATCTGTCTCTGGATGAGATAGCAAAACTGGCCATGGAAGATATTATACGTATGTCCTCAATTCCGTCTATTCCTGAAAATTACCTCAAGGAAAACGGTGCGTTGAAGAGGGAATTTGAATTTCTGGAAAAAGTTGACAGAATCCCCTCTTCCGTCAATTGGGAAAAGGTTCGTAACAGCTTTGATAACAGTTTTTTAGAAGATGTAGTTGCAAGTCCTGAAAAATATCACCTAAATGAATTCAAATTCGATACCGGCGGGAGCAGCAATGAATAACAATACTGCCTTAAGACCAAAGGGCTTCTTTTCAAGCATCCGTTCAAA
The DNA here is from genome assembly GCA_964626925.1 of uncultured Nitrospiraceae bacterium. GTDB lineage: Bacteria > Nitrospirota > Thermodesulfovibrionia > UBA6902 > UBA6902 > CAZVHL01. The sequence goes on along the minus strand of CAZVHL010000289.1, from coordinate 162 downwards.
AATGCTCTTTACTTTTATTCTGCTCTTTATATTGGCAATTACATTAATTGAACTGACAAATATATATGGAATACCATTTACTGCTTTTACCGGCGAATACAGGGCAGAGCAAACAAGGGCGTTTGAGAGTCTTAACCTTGTGGCAGACCTTAAAAAAGAGAG
>CAZVHL010000288.1:0-1554 GCA_964626925.1 uncultured Nitrospiraceae bacterium | reverse complement strand
GTAAAGAAATTACCTACAACTCTTTTATTAATTTCTCCAAGGGTAGGATACGGATGAACCGCAGACGCAAGTGATGATAGTTTTACACCTCCGTTTAAAACCGCCACCCATTCACTTATAAGCTCCCCTGCATGAGGTCCCAGAATCTGTATACCTACAGGTTTTTCTTTTTCATTAAGTATCATTTTCACCTTCCCGACCTCTTCACCCTCTGCGAGGCTCCTGTCATTTGAGTTGAAATCCTCTGTCCAGACCGAATATTTTATATTGGCCTGTTTGGCCCGCTTTTCATTCATTCCGATGCTCGCCAATTCAGGATCAGAGAAAGTAGCCCATGGAAGAAACGTATAATTAGATTTCTTTGGCAGGTGGAGAATTGCATTACTGAGAACAACTCCACCTTCATATCCTGCAGCATGCGTAAACTGATAAGCCCCTGTAACGTCACCTGCAGCATAGATATGCTTATGGTTTGTTCTCAATCTACTGTCAACTTTTATCCCCTTGTTGTCAAATTTTAAAGAGATGTTTTCAAGGCCCAGTCCATCAAGATTAGGTTTTCTGCCAAGTGCAATAAGTATCTGCTCTGCCTTAAGGCTTACGGTTTTATTGTCCGCATTCTTAATAACTAACACTCTCTCTGAACCGATATTTTTTGTGCTGATTATTCTGGAGTTTAAATAAAACTTGACGCCCTCAGATTCAAGCACCTTCATAACCTCATCAGCCATATCCTTATCCTCTTTACTAAGTATCTGACCGCTTCGCTGCACAACATATATTTTTGTGCCTAACCTGCAGAATGACTGAGCCATCTCGATTGCGATAGGACCGGCACCAATGATAATCATGGATTCCGGAAGGCTCTCAAGGGAAAATATTTCCTTATTTGTAATAAAAGGAGTTTCTCCTATTCCGTCTATTGAAGGTACAGACGGAGATGACCCTGTTGATATGACCCATTTATTAGCTGAATAGGTCTTGCCATCAACAGTGACCGAATGATCGTCAAGAAAACTCGCATCTCCAAACTCAACTTTTACCCCGAGTTCACAGAACCTCTCTTCAGAATCATGTTTCTGAATTACACTGATAACAGACTTAATTCTTTTTGACACGTCTTTAAAATTAACCGGTTTGAGATCCATAGGAGGGAGGCCATATCTGGTGGTGTTTTTCATCATGTGATAAATATGGGCAGTCCTTATAAGCGTCTTGCTCGGTACACATCCGAAATGAAGACAATCCCCTCCAAGGGCTTTTTCCTTCTCAATAAGAAGAGTCTTGGCTCCAAACTGGCTTGCTCCGGATGCAACTGTTAAGCCTGCTGCACCGCCTCCAATTATTCCAATATCAAAATCATACGTTGGCATAACAGCCCTCCACAATTACACTTCGTGTCTATTATTGATTTTTGATCTGTCATTTTACATTTTGGTTTTAAATTTTTTATTTTTAATTGCTTGACTTTCCATTAGTTATTTTCGATTTATAAAATGCTATCACTTTCTTAGTAATTATTGGAAACAATCCTAACAATACAAATGACAGAAT
>CAZVHL010000287.1:0-1595 GCA_964626925.1 uncultured Nitrospiraceae bacterium | reverse complement strand
TACAACATGAGTAAAAATACGGAAATAAAATTTGTCGGACAGCCGATTTTCAAACAGATAGTGAATTTGGCAGATGCGGTTAACATACAAAGCTTGGTAAGGAAGCATAACAGCGACTATTACTACAAGGCCTTCAAGACCAGGACACAGTTGATTACCATGCTGTTCGGGATACTTAGCCGGTGTGACTCAATGACCGAGATATGTGAAGGAATGCGGGCTATGGGAGGAAAACTTAATCATCTGGGATTGCAAAATGCCCCGGCAAAGAGTACAGCCTGTGATGGATTACGCAACCGGGACAACAAGTTTTTTGAAGATTTGTATTTCAGTCTGGTTAAGAAATACCAATCGTTTTTGTCGGACAGCCGAACGTTTGGATTGACCTTCAAAGAGGTTCTTCTGATTGATTCCACTACCATTCGTTTGTTCAGCGACATCCTTAAAGGCGTTGGGCGTAACCCTAAGGGTGACGGGAAGAAAAAGGGTGGATTGAAAGTGCATATGCTGATAGATGCAGTTCAATCGGTTGGACGGTTTATTAAAATCACAGCTGCCAAAGTGCATGACAAGACCTTTCTTAAAAGCCTGGAATTAATATCCCATAGCATGATTGTGTTCGACAAGGCATATAACTATTACCACCAATTTGCTGTTTGGTCTCAAAATCAGGTATTCTTTGTTACTCGCCTTAAAAAGAATGCAGTATATACCGTTATAGAAGTAAACTGTGTGTATTACCGCAAGAAAGGCAAGGCAAAGGTATTAAGAGATGAGATTATCGAACTGGAATATTATCCGGAAGACTCAAATGGCAAGAGACAAATGAAGATCACCAAGACGCTACGATTAAGAAAAGTCTGTTACCAGGATGAACAGAACCGGTATTATGAATTTCTGACTAATAACTTTGAGATTACAGCTGAGGAGGTGGCTTTCCTGTATAAGAAAAGGTGGGGCATTGAACTTCTGTTTAAGAAAATGAAGCAGAATTTCCAACTGCACTATTTCTATGGTGAGAACGAAAATGCCATAAGAACCCAGGTCTGGTGTACATTGATTGCTCAGTTGCTACTGACGGTCATCCAGAAGATAGCTCAGACCAAGAAAGCATTTTCGGTGGTAGCCTCTCTGGTAAGAATACATCTGATCAGCATGTTGGACGTGAGTGAACTGCTCAGAAGCAAAAATCGTGATTACCATATAGCCCGAGGATCACCATATAGTTCGTTGCAGTTAGACCTTTTTGGTGTAAAATCAGGGGGCGGTCACTTTGGAAATTAAAACAACAATGCCTGGTTTAGGGGCTATACAGGACGAAAATGATCGGAAATAGAATTTAGTCGGACAATAGTGATATTTTTTCTATAAATTCCAATAGCCTTATTTTCGCATCCTGTTTAGCTTTTTGATCTCCATCAATTGTTCCACCAAATTCAAATTCGTAGTCTTTACCATTAATATTCATTTTTCCTGTTCTAAAATCTGAATTCATTTCTGGATTGCTTGATATTAAGTGACCAGCTTTTTCATATTTTATATTTTGAAACGAGTTTTTAAAGTTGCTTTCTTTTATTCTCTGTTCTATCATATCT
>CAZVHL010000286.1:0-1607 GCA_964626925.1 uncultured Nitrospiraceae bacterium | reverse complement strand
GCTACCGCAGAAGATTTTGATGAAGCAGTAGATTGTATTTCCAAATCTGACTTTGACGTGATTTTCGCGGATATCATTCTTAAAGGAAAATCAGGGATAGACGTTTTACGAGAAATAAAGAAAAGAAGGCTTGACTGCCCTGTTATCATGATTACAGGATATCCAAATATTGAGACCGCATCAGAAGCCATACGCCTCGGAGCCTTTGACTATATCCCTAAGCCAATTCAAAGAGACACCCTTTTGCATGCAATTGACGTTGCCCTTCAGCATAAAGCAGTAATTGTTGAAAAAGAAAAATACCGTTCAAATCTGGAAGCTATTTTCAGAAGCGTTAAGGATGCCATTATATCAGTGGACAAGGACCTTGCATTACTTGAGACTAACGAAGCTGCCAATAATATTTGCGGATTAACCCGGAATGATATCGGAAAGGCCTTTAGTTCTCTGTCAGGCAGTTGCAACGGTAAATGTGTTGAGGCATTAACAGAAACTATAACCACAAAAAAATCTGTTGAATTAAGCAGCCTGGATTGTCAGTTTAATCACCGCAAGGAACAGACTGTGTCATTAACAACCTTCCCTCTCATTGACCGTCATGATAAGTTCTCAGGAGCGATTATGGTAATCAGGGATGAAACTCGTTTAACAGGACTGGAAAAAGAACTGAATGAACGTCAGAAATTCCATAGAATGATAGGTGAAAGCAAAAATATGCAGGATGTTTATTCCCTTATAGAGTTACTTACAGATGTTGAGACCACAGTGCTGATTACAGGAGAAAGTGGAACAGGCAAAGAGCTTGTAGCAGAGGCACTGCATTATAAAGGGAATAGAACCAGTAATTCACTGGTTAAGGTAAATTGTTCCGCCCTTTCTGAGAACCTGCTCGAAAGTGAGCTTTTTGGTCATGTCCGGGGGTCATTTACCGGAGCAATTAAAGATAAAGTCGGTCGCTTTCAGATGGCTGATGGCGGAACCATTTTTCTTGATGAAATTGCTGATATCTCTCCAAAGATACAAATAAAGCTGTTACGGGTCCTTCAGGAAAAAGAGTTTGAACGTGTCGGAGATTCAAAAACTTCCAAGGTTGATGTTAGAGTGGTTACAGCCACAAACCAGGATCTTTCAGGAAAAGTCAATCGAGGTGAATTTCGGGAAGACCTGTATTACCGACTTAACGTAATGAAAATCAATCTTCCTCCACTCAGAGAACGCCGTGAGGATATCCCTCTTCTTGTAAACCATTTCATGAAGAAATTCAATAAAAAGTTTATTAAAGATATTAAATCCATATCCAAGGATGTTGAAAAATTATTTATGGACTATAACTGGCCCGGAAACGTAAGAGAACTTGAACATACCATTGAGCATGCCTTCATCCTTTGCAGACAATCAGCTATTACAATAGCCCATCTCCCTCCAGAGATTAAAACGCACTCTTCTAATGATATGTCTGTATCAGGTAATGGCAACATTGATGACCCTGAGGTGATTCTTAGTGCCCTGGAAAAAGCCGCCTGGAATAAGACTAAAGCAGCCGCACTGTTGGGAATCAGTCGCCGATCCATTTACAGAAAAATCAAGGAATTCAATATCAGTCAGGA
>CAZVHL010000285.1:0-1622 GCA_964626925.1 uncultured Nitrospiraceae bacterium | reverse complement strand
ATGGAAAAGATGACAATTGATCAGATCTGGAAATATTACAAAGAAGATTTAGCTGCTGCAGAGGCAAAAATTCAGGAGTCATTGGGCACGGTTGCTCCTGCTATTGCAACGGTTGGAGACCATCTATTATCAAGTGGAGGCAAACGAATACGTCCATTTCTGGCGATCCTGTGCTCGAAACTCTTTGGGTCAAACAGTGATAAAATCAGTACCCTTGCATGTAGTGTAGAATTTATTCATACAGCCTCTTTAATACATGATGATATTGTGGACGGTGCCAGTATGAGGAGGGGCAAAGAGGCGGCCCATTCGATATGGGGGAATCAGGTTGTGGTCCTTGTAGGAGATTTTCTGTATGCAAACGCATTGAGATTGGCGAACCTGCTTCAATCCCAGACGGTTATGGATGCACTATGCACCGCCACTGCTAAAATGAGCGAAGGCGAACTGATTCAGCTCAGTAAAAAGGGCTCTCCGGATATAACAGAAGACGATTACATGAAAATTATTCAGGGTAAAACCGCGATGCTGATGTCTGCGGCATGTCAGGGCGGGGCAGTTTTGGGTCATGCGTCACAGCAACAGGAAGATGCACTTGCATCTTTTGGGCTGAAATTCGGCTTTGCGTTCCAGATGGCGGATGATATTCTTGACTACGTGGCCGAAGAGAAAACTTTCGGAAAAATCCTGGGAAAAGACCTGGAAGAAGGCAAGATAACGCTTCCCCTTATTAACTTATTGAAGGATGCAGATATAAGAGAAATTAGCCAGATTAAAGAGATTATCAAGGCAGAGAAAGTTACTGAAACAGACCTTGCCTTTATACGGCATTCCATGAGAGAACATAAGTCTATCGAAAAATCCTATGATAAAGCCAATTCTCTTCTACAGGAAGCCAGATCTGAACTTGATATATTTGAGGATTCAGTAGAAAAAGAAGCGCTTCTTGCTATTTCAGATTATGTAGTAAAGAGGAAAAAATAGTTAGCTGATTCCTTATTTTTGATATTTTATTTTTTATCTTTGAGTTTTTTATCATGCATCCTCTTACAAAACTTGCAAAAAAGACTGTTGATGAGTATGTGCTCAATGGCAAGGTGATAGAGTCCCCTGAAAATCCTGTCCCCGAAATGGTTAAGAAAGCCGGAGTTTTTGTTTCATTGAAGATGAAGGGGGAACTCAGGGGCTGCATAGGAACCTTCCAGCCGACTACTGAAAGTGTTGCAGCCGAGATTATTCAGAATGCGATAAGTGCTGCTACCCAGGATCCACGGTTTATGCCGGTGAATTCCAGTGAACTGGAAGGTCTAGATTATTCGGTGGATATTCTTTCTGAACCTGAAAAGGTGGCCAGCAGGAGCGAACTTGATCCAATAAAATTCGGAGTAATTGTCAAATGTGGTGAACGCAAGGGGCTGCTTCTGCCTGATCTTGAGGGAGTTGACACTGTTGATGATCAGATAAGCATTGCCTCGACGAAAGCAGGTATATATCTGGACGAGGATATTGAGTTATATCGCTTTGAAGTCAAGAGGTATAAATAATATGAGTGACCCTTTACCTTCGCGTGTCATTTCCCTGTGCCTTTCATGAAAAGGAATGTTTTTTCGATCGCCTTTACC
>CAZVHL010000284.1:0-1645 GCA_964626925.1 uncultured Nitrospiraceae bacterium | reverse complement strand
TGTTTTCCTATTATGTCAGGGCACTGCCCTGGAACTTTGACGATATTAAAGATACTATTAATCCATTTACCGGCTGTTTTGTCTCGAAAATACCTCTTACGATCGTTTACCTGCGTTTTGCCTTGAAAGCAGCAACATTTTTTACTGAAGATGACAAAAAGAAAAATCAACAGGGGGTGGAGTTTCTGAAAATAGGAGTCAGACGCCTGCATAAAACTATTCAGTTTTTAAATAAAGATACAAATCCATTGATCGATCAGTTTCAGAAAGAAAAGCATGGTTGGGACATTTACTACAATTTGCTGGACAGCGCAGAGACTGGCATCAGAGATAATGATAAAAGGGCAGTTGAAATAAAGCAGAGAGCCTTGTCGCTTATCCAGTCCTGCAAGGTCAACTTTTAATTAACATGTTGCAGGATTGTCAATAACTATCTGAAGTCAATGGATATGACAGAACTTGAGGCTTACAGAAACTCTTTCAGCTTATCCGGCCCGTCTTCTGCCGTTAGCGGTTTCACGATATACCCGGAAACTCCAACCTGATTGCACCTGTCAATCACGCTGTTGTCAGCGACAGATGACAGCATAACAATCGGCGTATCTTTGTCTTTTTCGCGGATTTTCTCGAGCGCGTCATCCCCGGTCATCTCGGACATGACAATATCCAAGAAGATAATTGCAGGCTTTTCTGTTGCATGCATCTCAACCGCTTCTATGCCATTTGCGGCCTCGACTATATTATTGTAACCCATGGAGTTTAGGAACTTCTTTATGCTGAGCCTGATAAACTTTGAATCATCAACAAGCATAATTTTTTCACCTTTCTGTATTCTCGGAGCAGCCTTTGCCTCGCCTGCTTTGCAGTTGACCATGAGAAGGTTAATATAGAACCTACCCACATCGTCAATATGGACAGGTACAGAAATGATTTCCTGAACATTTTTCAAAAGCGGCTCCATCTGTTCAGTGTCAAGAATAAAATAAGGAGGCTCAAACCATATGCCAAGCTTCAGCGTTTCGAAGCTCTGTGTTGCACGGCCAATTGTGGTATTGCCCCACTCAGCCAGGGCCGCCTGCATCACTTCATTAATTTCAGACAATTCGTTTGTTGAATTGAGCATATTAAACCTCAGACGGTTGCCGATGACAAGAGCAGTTTCGATATAATTATGTAAAAGAATAATCATTTCAAGGTTGCCGTGAGTTTTGGCTGCAATGGCATACCCCTTAAATCGGAAATTCTCTACGCTGTCTATAAATGTTTCACCTGCATGCGCCTTGAGTTGTGCCATTGTATCCAAGCTTTTAATCGTTTCATCAATAAACGGTTGCAGCATGTCTACTTTGATATCTGTAGCTATCATCTTTATCTTATTCCCATAAGTTAATCCTGAAATACCTTCTGTATTACTTATTTATCGGAAGTTTCAATTGTTATCTTTAGAAGGATTAACGATTGTAACCTTTGGTACTTTGTGCAATGAATGTTTATTGATAATCTCGACATTCTAAATAAAATTTTGAGCAATACTGCCTGTTCCTGCATAAACCTTGATTTATGTACAATTTAATTGTACAATTAACTATACATCTTAATTGGAGGTGAATAGGGGTGATAACGGTAGATGAAAAAACAACAATTG
>CAZVHL010000283.1:0-1657 GCA_964626925.1 uncultured Nitrospiraceae bacterium | reverse complement strand
ATTTTTATTGTCAATTCTTTCCTGGAGACGGGCATCTGATTTTGGCTCTTTAATTACTTGGCAGTTACTCCGCCTGATACGATGAATGCCATTATATCTCCGCTTTCCACATCCAATGTTGTTATCTGCTCTTTTGGCACAACGATGAGATTGCCGGCAAAATTATATGACTGCGGAAGATACACGGCAACTTTGTCTGCAAACCCTATTTTTTCCATACTTTCCTGAGTAACAAAACCCATAGCCTGAATATTATTGGCAGTCGAAAGTGTCACCAGCACAGGCTTGTCAAAACTCTTTTTGTCGCCAACGAATGCGCCAATCAGGTCTCTAACTGATGAGTAGATCATTTTTACAAATGGCAGGCGGGTAAATATAGTTTCGACAAGACCTACGAGTTTTCGCGTTAAAAAGTTTGATGAGATGAATCCTACAACCGTAATAGTCAATATTGTGACAAGAAATCCCATGCCCGGTACAGAGAATTTAAATATGCTGTCTATTTTTGTAAAAACCGCATAAATAACATAGATCGTTGCGACCAGAGGGATCAATACTATAAGCCCCTCAAAGAAATACCTGGTGAGTCTTTTCATGTTAACCTCCTAATTTATGGTATGGTTTTTTGATTTTGTTATACTTTAGCATAAAATTCTATAATCCAAATCATGAATACTCTTACACTGAAAATTGATCAACTTGTCTATGGCGGCCGTTCAATAAGCAGGCACAATGGGAAAGTTGTGATGATCAGTGGCGCTGTTCTTCCGGGTGAGGTGGTAGAAGTTAATGTAGAGCGGGACAGGAGGGATTACACCGAAGCTTCAGTGTTGAAGATTTTGGAGCCATCCGCTGACAGGATTAAACCGGAATGCAAACACTTTGGTATATGCGGGGGGTGCAATTATCAGCATATACCATATGATCTGCAGGTAAGACTGAAGGAAGAGATCTTTAAAGATTGTTTAAAGAGATTTGCAAATTCAGACATTGACCTTGCAGACCCGATTATCGGTGAAAATCAATGGCATTACAGAATCAGGGCGCAGTTCAAAGTCTCAAAGGACTGTCTCGGATTTCACAAAAAGGGCACCAGAGACATAATTAATATAGACAGATGTCCTCTGATGAGCAGGAGTATAAACGAGTTTATTAATAATTCAGTTGATCTTTTCAAGAATGTAAGGATTAAGGAAATACATATAACAGGAAAAAGCGACCTGATCGCGCAGGTCATTGCCCGAAGACATTCTCTTTTGCCGGCAGACGCGGAAAGGCTTGCTTTGGACCTTATTGATTGCGGAATATCAGGAGTTAAGGTGAAGCGGGGTGAACGTGACCCGATGCATTTCGGACAGGCCTCTATAACAATAGATCTTGGTAAGTTTAAGTTTGCAGTGTCTCCCTCAAGTTTTGTTCAGAGTAACTGGGAGCTGAATCAGACAGTTGTTGATGTAATCAGAAATAATCTCCAGCCGTTGCAAGAGAAAAAAGTGCTGGACCTTTATGCAGGTTCAGGAAATTTATCGATCCCACTGGCAGAAGAAGCAGATGTTGTTGCTGTAGAGGAGAATGCTCATGCGATAGTGGATGGAAATAGAAATTTAGAGATCAACAATATAAAGAACTGTGAATTTATTAATGATTCTGCTGAAGG
>CAZVHL010000282.1:0-1661 GCA_964626925.1 uncultured Nitrospiraceae bacterium | reverse complement strand
AGGGAGGTCGGCTTACTCATGACGCTTAAAAGGACTGTGGAAATCGGTGTTTATAATTGGCTGATATGCGCAGTATAGTTTTTCGGGCATGATTGACAACAACTCCTGCGATATTAATCAAGCGGAACCTTAATTGCTTGATTCTTAAGTTCCACCAACTTTTCTTCAGGTTGGTGTATTTGAAATATTGAACAAGGTTAAAGGCGAGTAACTGCATCTGGAAAAGAGCGGCATTGGCCAGAAAATCTTCCGACAATATGTTTTCCACAGCAAAGCCTTCTTTTTGTTCTTTAATGACATTTTCGGCATCTCCTCTTTTCCGGTAGAAGTGAACGACTTTATGTTTATCCCAATCCGTATTGGTAAAATAAACCCTGTAGGTATATTCGTACTCTGGAAATAGTGCCAGTTGATTATTCTTACGTCTGACAACGACAAAACGATACGCCTTGCCCCCTTTCTCGGGGCCCACAAAATGAACACTCTCAGCCACTTCTTCTTTGTTAACATAGCGTCTCTTTTTTCGTTTCTTTAAATTTTCCCATTTGTCCTCTTCTATGGCCGCTATGGTATCTAATACAATTTCATATTTATCTCCGGCTATGACAAATCCATGCCCTTTTTTATCACAATACCTCATTATGCGATGATTATATCCGGCAGAATCGATCCGGACGTTGAGTTTTACCCCCGGATTATTCTTTTCCAGGTACTTTGAGATCTTTCTTAATAGACTCAAATTATTCGCCGCAGGTGAAGCATTGCCAGAGCGAAAAAGACTAAATCCTGCCATGCTCAACCCTTTGCCCTTAATGATCCCCATAAGAGGATTAAATCCACGAAAGCCTTCATAACTCATCTTGGCAATCTCGACTTCACTGGGAATAAGAGTCGAATCTATATCTATGACAATCTCTTTTAATCCCTTGTGACGAATGGTATTTGAGGAAAGTTTCATGACAATATCAGCCAGATTGTTAATGTCTCTTCGCGTAAACCTTCGCGCCAAATCACCAAGAGTGTTGGCCTTTGGAAACTTGTCGATCCCCAGTATATCCAATAACCCAGGATCAGAAGAAAGAATATCTATATCATTTAAACGACGTCCTCCCTTTATGAGCATCTCTACAAATGAGAGAATCTTCTCAGATACACAATAACCCCGTTTTCGCTTCTTTAGATGAGAGAGCCTCTTTTCAAGTTCTGCCGCTAATCCAATCTCTTTGGCAAAACTCATGATCAATATTAAACCGCTGGATGCAGTAACTTTTGTTTTGTTTAATGATCCGAGATTGAAATTTTTGACTTTTTGACATATCATAAAAGCACCTTTTGGGTTTCACCTACTGGGTGAGACTTTTTATTTTTTTGCATGCCTCTATTATACCAGTTCTTCTGGCGTAGTAGGGGCTTATATTTTGCTATCCTTTATGATCTTAGGGACTTACCCCCTTGCCGCTAATTAAAACTGACCCATTTGTGCTCGTTTAAAATAACCCACACGATGCGCAGTTGTTTGTAGATGAAAGGTTCTGATTATATATTGAGCATACAGATGGGGGTATAAGAAGCAACTGAGATAATGATCAGGTTGGAATGTTTTGTACTTGCTGTTCATTTGGGACTCTAAGTGAAGGCCCATTGATACGGATAGTGATACA
>CAZVHL010000281.1:0-1673 GCA_964626925.1 uncultured Nitrospiraceae bacterium | reverse complement strand
CCTGCTTTAATTAATTCCTTGTGGTAGGTGGGATTGTCGGCAAATCGCAGACCATCGTCAAACGAAATCTTTCCTTCAAAACATAGTTTGGCTATACACTGATCCATCGACATCATATCGTCAGCAGCTATCTGCATAAGCGACTTAATATTAGAAGAATTCCCTTCTTTTATCAGGTTCTCCACTCTCGCTGAATTAGTCAGCTTCTCATAGGCAACTATTCTGCCCTCACCATCTTTTCCAGGGATGAGTTTTTGTGAAAAAAGGAGCTGCAAAGTATCGGCAAGCTGCATTCTGATCTGAGGCAACTGATGTTTAGGGAAAATGTTTAATATTTTATCGATCGCAGTGACCGTATTTAATGAATGAATTGTGCCTATTACCAGATGTCCCGTCTCCGCAGCGTTCAACGCAATGGCTATACTGTCCGGATCTCTTAAATCTCCGATCATTATAACGTCAGGGTCCTGTCTCATAACATGCCTTAGCCCCGCTGCAAATGATTCAGTATCGATCCCGATTTCTCTCTGGTTAACATTGCTTTTATTATGTCTGTGCAGGTATTTAATGGGATCCTCGAGTGTTACAATGTTGCATCTCCTGTGAGTATTTATCACATTAACAAGTGCAGATGCTGTTGTGGTTTTTCCCTGACCTGCCACACCGCTGATTAAAATCAACCCCTCAGGTTTTAAAGCATAGTCCACGATCCATTCAGGAAGGTTAAGGTTCGCTATTGAGGGAATGCTGTCATAGATCAACCCGGCAGAAAGTGAGATAGAATTTCTCTGCTTATAAACATTCATCCGGAAGCGCCCGATATCCGAAAGAGAGAGCACAAAATCAAGTTCCTTTGTCCTTTCAAACTCCTCCATTTTTTCTTTTGTAACAATTTCAGATATAAAATCTTTCATCTGGGCGGAATTTACCGCTGGCATCGAAAGCCGCTTGAGCTCACCGTCCACTCTCATGCCTGGAGGAGCACCTGCAACAAGATGGAGATCCGAGGCCTTAAAATCAAGCATAAGCTTCAATAGTGACAATATGTTTGGAAGCCTGGATTCTACCAGAACCCTTCCTTTCTTAAGCTTCTCTCCCTCAAAAAGCAGGTCACCATAACCCTCTTCCTCAAAATTGCTGATAGCTTTATCCATCTGGAAATGCGGGACCACAAAAGGTTTAACACTGCCGCCTATAGCAAATTCAACATTCTGGATAGCCGTCACGTTGTGAGGATCCACCATAGCCAACGACAATGTATCATTGCTTTTTTTGAATGGTAATATCTTAAACGACTTTACCTGTTCAAATGGGAGCAGTTTAAGTGTATCCGGCGGAACACTGACTTCAAACAGGTCAACAAAAGGCAGGCCATACTGCTTGCTCAATACATTTAAAAGTGTATCATTATCAAGATAACCCATTTCCTCAAGAACCGAACCAAGGCGCTTCCTGCTCTGGATCTGATTGTCAAGGGCCCTCGAAAGCTGATGCTGGGTAATTAAACCATAGTCCAGCAGTAGTTCACCAATACGGGATTTCTGCTTTTTCTGTTCCACAAGCATAAATTAACCTGTCAAATACTATAAATATTAATGAGCTAGAGAAATATGAAGATACATTAATTATAACTCAATATTTGGTACGTTAACAAGTAATGCCACTTTAGTTGC
>CAZVHL010000280.1:0-1684 GCA_964626925.1 uncultured Nitrospiraceae bacterium | reverse complement strand
TTCAAGCTTTTTCCTTGCCGAATATCTAAAGTTTTCTTTATAATGGAACATCCTGAATAATTGGGCTAATTAGCGGGATCACGTGTTTGACTCTGGCAAATATTGTCCTGCATGATTTTAAACCAATAGAAAACTTTTACAGATAGTATTACTTTAACAGTCACCCGTTTCATGTACGCTCGGGAAATGCCAATGGCAATCACAGAATGGCAGGGAAGTTCACAGAATCTTGGGGATTCGATGAATTAGTTGTTTGAAGTGCTATAAAAAGATTAACATGTTATGTTAACTCTTTTGTTGACTTTTGGGCTCTATGAAGATATACTTTAAAACAAGGAAGCTGCAGAAAAACTGTTCTCGGGAGAGGGAAATGAAGAGGGCATTTGGTACAAAGAATGCTGCAAAACTTGGTCAGCGTTTATTTGAGTTGCAAGCAGCTGAATCACTACAGGAAATATCACACCATCCACCAGCACGTTGTCACGAACTCACAGGAAAGCAGGCAGGTCAATTTTCGGTAGACCTTGAGCATCCTTACAGGCTGCTTTTTGTTCCTGCAGACAATCCTGTCCCACGGCTCCAGGATGGAGGTATAGACCGTAGCAAGGTCAGAGAAATAGAAATAATTGATTTAAAGGATCCCCACAAATAGAGGTGACGTATGAGTCTAAGTAAAAAATACAGTTTTGACCCGGATTATGCAGTGCCACCAGGCGAGTCACTCCAGGAGACGATGGAAGCACTGGATATGACCCAAAGGGAACTGGCCTTGCGGACCGGACTGACAGTACAGACGCTTAATCGTATCTTTAAAGGGGAGCAGCCGATAAGCTATGAGACGGCAAATCGTCTTGAACTGGTAACGGGCACACCTGCTAATTTATGGAATAACCTTGAGGCCCAGTATCAGGAACAGCTTGCAAAGGTTCAGGAACGCAAACGTTTGGAATCTGACTTGCAATGGCTGAAGACAATTCCTACTAAAGAACTGTCTGAAAGAGGATTTCTGCGTCAAGGTACTAACAGGGTTGAACTGCTTAGGGAGACTCTCGCTTTTTATGGTGTCAGTAGTGTGAAGGCATGGAGAGATATCTGGGAAGAGCCTGCTGTAGCTGCTCGCCGGTCTCAATGTTTTGAATCAAAACCAGGACCTGCTTCTGCATGGATCAGACAGGGGGAAATACAAGTATATGATATTAACTGTCGGCCTCACGATAAAAAACGCTTTGAAGAGGCATTAGCAACAATCCGGGGCTTAACCCGCACTTCACCAGAGATGTTTGAACCTGAAATGAGAAGTCTCTGCGCAGAGGCCGGTGTTGCTGTTTCCTTTGTCAAAGAAATGAAGAAAGTACCCTGGTGCGGCGCAACCAGGTGGCTATCTCCGCGTAAAGCAATGATACTGCTCAATCTTCGCGGTAAAGGCTCAGACATATTCTGGTTTTCATTCTTCCATGAAGCCGGGCATGTGCTTCATGATGGAAAAAAAGACCTCTTAATAAATGATGGCAGCAAAGATGATTCACGGGAAGTGCGGGCAGACCGCTTTGCTGCTGAGTTCCTGATTCCGTTCCGTTATGATGCGCGTATTAGCAGTTTTCGCTCGAAGAGAGAAGTTGTCAGTTTTGCAAAAGAACTCGGCATCTCTCCGGCCATTGTTGCGGGTCGTCATCAGCATCTTACT
>CAZVHL010000279.1:0-1725 GCA_964626925.1 uncultured Nitrospiraceae bacterium | reverse complement strand
AGCAATTTCAGTCTCACGGGACAGACCTTAAGACACTCGGTGAAATGATGAAGACTCAGGGGAACTCCAGAAAAGAGATGATAAAGTTCCTTGATGAAACAGCTATTAAATCTAAACGTATACAGAAGTCACTTAATAACACAAGAGAAATAATTGAGCACAGAAACAGAGAAGCAGAACTTTAAAAAGAGAGTAAATTTAATCGTTCGAAAAACTAAATAGCAGGACTGAGCCTGATCCCCTCAGGGTCAAACTGATTCTTAAATTCATCCTGCATCATTTCAAAAATTTCTACAATTCTTGGATCAAAATGCTTTCCCGAAAGGGATCGTATATGATGCAATACCCTTTCTTCAGGCCATGCAACTCTGTATGGACGGTTTGAAATTAATGCATCCCAAACATCAACAATAGCAAATATTCTTGCAGCAAGAGGTATCTCCTCACCTTTAAGTCCTTTGGGATACCCTGTGCCATCCCATTTTTCATGGTGGAAATAAGGTATGTCAATAGCAGGTCTCAGATGTTCTATCGGCGACAACATTTTCCAGGCATTCTCAGGATGACATCTCATTATTGTCCATTCTTCATCAGTTAACGGACCGCTCTTTTGAAGTATACTGTCAGGAACTCCCATTTTCCCCATATCATGTAGAAGCGCTCCTCTCCTGATATGCACCAGCTCTTCATCTTTAATCTCTAGTTTTCGGGCCATCTGGACTGTCATCTCCATAACCCTGTAAGAATGGCCTTCTGTATTCTTGTCTCTCAGGTCCATTGCACGAGACCAGCCCTCAATTGTGGATTCATAAGCAAGCGATAAATCTACATTTGAGCGCTGAATCGTATCAAACATAGTCGCGTTATCGATAGCTATTGCGCCCAGATCAGCTACCGCTTCTAAAAATTCAAGCCATTCTGAATCAGTATCTAACGGCTTTCGTTGGAAAATTTCAAGAACACCCTTTACATGCCCCTTGGTTATTAAGGGGGTAGCAATCTGTGTAACAAACTCTTCATTAGCTAACAGTTCTGAAAAATTAAAACACCCTTCTTCCTCCTGAAGATTGCTGACTACCATGGTACGCCGCTCTACTACAGCACTTCCGGCAACATTATCTCTCAATTTCAGGCGCAGATTTTTTAAAGACTTTGATCGAAAACCTTTACTGATCACATACTCAAGCATATTAGTCTTGTGATTAAGCAATAATATGGAAGCGGCATCAATCTTTAATTTTGTAATAACGTGGTCAAGAAATAAATCAAGCGTCATCCGAAGATCCACACTGCCGATAATGGCTTTGTCGATCGAAAGCAGTGCGTTGAGCTGATCAAGCTGAGTTTCTATTATTTTTTCATCATCTTTGCGCTTGGTTATATCTCTCACAATATGTATTAAGCCCGACATCTGGTTGTTGCTGCGCCTGGGAATGGTCCTGAATTCCAGATAACGGTTCAGATGTTTTTCAAACAATTCCAGTGTAGTCGGTTTTTTTGTTTCAAAACAACTGGTTCTTAAACATCCCTCCGGCGGTTCATCAGCCCCGTGATAATACTTAAAACATTTAACGCCTTTATGAATTTCGAGATCAGGAATATTGAGAATTTCCTTTGCTGACTTGTTCGCTCTCAAAATATTACAATCACTATCCTGAATTGTGATCATATCGGTAATCGAATCAAAAGTATTTTCCCAGTCCTGTTTGGAGAGTCTAATTTCTT
>CAZVHL010000278.1:0-1731 GCA_964626925.1 uncultured Nitrospiraceae bacterium | reverse complement strand
CCACAAATATACTGGCCAACGTTATGTGACTTGGCAAAGTATTTGAGTTTTTCCAGGCAAGCTTTTTTGTTCCAATCTTTATATGAATCCTTTATCGCGTTTACAGGACATATTTCGATACACTTCTTGCACTCTCCACAGTCTCTTTCAACAGGTTTATCAGTTTCCATAGGCATGTCCGTAAGTACGGTCGCGATCCTTATTTTTGAACCATACTCAGGATGAACAAGCAGATTGTTTCTTCCTATCCAGCCGATGCCGGCCTTCAGGGCGATCATTTTATGGGATAAATGGGCTGTCTGTTGCTCCCAGTCAACGATCTGGCTGGCCGGTATTGGCATTGCGTTATAACCTTTGTTTTGAATGGCGATTGAGATTTGCAGGGTCGTTAGATCGAGCAACCAGTTGATCATCCGATAATGATGCAGGTAATGTCGGGTCGGCCCGATTATACAGCCTTTCAGTATTGAAGCTGATACTCTTGCGCCTATAGCTATTCCAAATGACAGATTTTCTGTCTGATCAGATGGCAGGGCATCAAAGTGAGGTTTTAAATCTGTTATATTGGCTGTGCCGAATGCAGTTGCTCCAGAGGAGTAAGCAAGGGACCGCAGTTCGTCATACATGCCTGTCTACAACCACTTAGTAATTAAACCGATTGTGTCGTCATTTGCCCATTCTCTGGCACCGACAATTTTTTCTCTTACGATTCCTTCTTTATCGATAATAAATGTCTCGGGAACCCCTGATATACCGAAGATCTTTGCTGCCTCATTATTCGGACTAATAAGGGTTGGCAGACTAACTTTATGTTGTTTGTAGTATTCTACCAGATTTGCAGGATCATCTCTGAACAGCATTCCAAGCATCTGAAATGGCTCGTCTTTTAACTTTTCAAACAATGCTTCCTTGTGAGGCATCTCTGCCTTACAGGTGGTACACCATGTTGCCCAGAAATTAATAAAAACCACCTTACCTCTGAGATCTGAAAGTTTCCATAGTTTCCCATTTGAATCAGGATATTCAAATTCAGGAGCAGGCTGGCCAATTGATGCGATTTTTTCATATGATTTTGTCCCGGGCATAAGAAATAATGCAGCTATACAAACAACTATAATAATTATCAGAATAAGGCCCTTATTTTTCATTTATTGTAACCCTCCAGTTATTCAGGATGATAGTCTCATGATAGATTTTAATTATGAAAAAAATGTGAACTTCTACATTATAGCGCAATAACTATTATTAAATCACAACGGCTTAAGTAAGCATACTGCCTGGGCAGCAATCCCTTCGCCTTGTCCTATTAATCCCATGCCTTCATTGGTTTTTGCCTTTATATTTAGTGAGTCCCCCGGTATTCCTGCCTTTGAGATATTCTTTTTCATGGTATCAATAAATGAAAGCAACTTCGGTTTTTCAGCGATAACAATAGAATCAATATAATGCAGATCGAACCCTTTTTGTTTTACGAGCTCCATAATCTGTGACAGCATTTGAATGCTGGATGCATCCTTCCATTTCTGGTCAGTATCAGGGAAATGAACCCCTATGTCTCCCAGTCCGAGCGCTCCGATAATGGCATCTGTTATTGCATGGCAGAGTACGTCAGCATCTGAATGACCGGCAAGGCCTTTTTCAAAAGGAATTTCTACTCCTCCGATGATTAATTTTCTGCCCTCTACCAGTCTATGTGAATCATATCCTATGCCTATTCTCATAATTAATTTT
>CAZVHL010000277.1:0-1746 GCA_964626925.1 uncultured Nitrospiraceae bacterium | reverse complement strand
GTAAAAGATCTGAAAGTTGATATTGATGTAGATCCGGTCAATATGATGTAGGTTGGGTATTGCCTGTGACAACTGATTATAACTTATTTATTTAGCCCTTCAGACGGTTTAATTTATTTACTTAATTTTTGGTTTTATCGGGCCTGTTTCAACAGAACCATGCCATATGTTAAATCGTTTCCCAAATTCTTCCGTTATCCTGTACCTAATGATAATATCTGTATTTTTATCAATATTAAACTTCGTTTTTATACGTATGTTAAGGTGTGCTCCTTCATTCGGCCTAAGGGTTACAGGTGCAAATTTATATAAAGATTGAATAATATCGTATCCTTGATAGTTCATCTTCATACCGGTATCTATCTGACACAAATATTCATTTTTTGGCTTATCTGTTACTGCTGTAAATCTATTTAAGCCTATACCCAGATTTTCTGTGAGAACAGTTATATTATTTTTACCTGTATTCAACAACAGAAAAATTATTCGCAATGTATTATCATTGCTCGAATATCCGGCGCGAACGCTCGCAATAGATAAACCACTATTGATTGTTTCCTCGCTATAAGCAGGATTGCTTAAGTAGGTTGTGGAGAAAAATCCTGTAAGTAAAAATACAGCGGCAATGATTTTCATCGCGTATGTCTTCATAATATCTTTCCTCCCTTTAGTTATATTAATAATCTTTTTTGGGTTCTTTCTCTGACTAATTCCTTCTATAAATGACAGGATCAGATGTGCTCATGTGCTCAGATTTGAAAACAGCCTCATTGTTTTCCATAACTAACAATTGATATGCGCCATCACCTGCTACCATTTCAACATTAACTTCTTTAATATATTCTCCAGTGAAACTCCAACCCCAACCGCCAACTCTTTCAATCTCTTTTCTGATATCCTCACCATCTTTGACATAAATATAGTATCCTTTAATTTTGGGATGATTACCAGAAGAGGAAGTTGATAGAACTATGGACAACCTGTTATCTGGTTGAGCTTTTTCTTCAGCTATACCAATATCAATCATCTGACTACTGAGCGTAAAACCGATTATTAATACCAAAGATATGAACAATTGCTGTTTCATAATTTTTATCTCCTTTTTTATTTAATTTAAAAACAAAATCAAAATATAACTCGCTACTCTAGTGAATTATTTTCGTATAACGTGAAATAAATTCCTTGTTTTAGGACGCCCACTTTATTGATGGTTTTCTGTGAGATTGAACACAGTCACGCAAATATAAGTTAATCAGGTTTTGATATGGAATCCCTGTTTCATCCGCTAACCTCTTGAAATACTCAATTATGTCTACTCCCATGCGAATAGTAATTTGTTGTTTCAATCTCTTGGAATAAGGATTCTTACGACCTTTCATTTTATTAAAATCATATTCTTTTTTCATCTTTTCCTCCCAAATACACCTTTTGTTCTTTCTTCGTAGCTTTTCTTGCTGAAATAATCCTTATTTTAGATTCACTTTCTCTGAAGCAATGACATACGACTAAAACACGAAGACGGTAACTAAGGCCTAACATGATAAATCTGTTTTCACTCTCTGAGTGATCAGGATCAAAAAACTCAACGGCATTTTCGTCAAAGAAGATAGTTTGAGCCTCTTCAAATGAAATGCCGTGTTTCTTTTGATTTGATTTATCTTTTCGATTATCCCATGAAAACCTTAGTGATTCCATAATTACATTGTAAATATATTGTAATTATAATTCAAGGTATTTGTTTGGATG
>CAZVHL010000276.1:0-1747 GCA_964626925.1 uncultured Nitrospiraceae bacterium | reverse complement strand
CATCACAAAAAGGGCATGAAATTCATTGAATAATTTCAGATCCATTGGCAGATTATTGTGAAAGAGATCCTGTAAATCATGATAGTCCGGCTTCTCTTCTGCAAGTTTGTGTCTGCTTAGCACTCTTTTAGTATATGCATCGATGACAAAAATCGGTTTATCAAGGGCATATAGAAGAATTGAATCAGCAGTTTCGGGACCGATGCCGTTGACATCCAGCAATTGTTCCCGTAAAACATTTGTGTCTTCAGATTTCATGCGATTCATGCTGCTTTTAAAATTAGTTGCAAGAAAATCCAGAAAGTTCTTGAGTCTTTTTGCCTTAACATTAAAATATCCGGCAGGTTTGATTAAAGAGGCGAGTTGCTTATGCGGCATCTTATGAAGGGTATTCGCATTGAGGGCCTTTTTTGCCTTAATGTTTGCAATGGCCTTTTCAACATTTCCCCAGTTTGTGTTTTGAGTAAGGATGGCTCCAACAGCTATTTCAAAAGGCGTATCCCCCGGCCACCACTGCTGGGGACCGAAGGAGTCGAAGAGTGTATCGTATATTTCTACCAGTGCTTTCTTATTGTCAGTTCTTATTCTTTTTGCCATATAAATAAAGGGTGCAAGGGGTTGAGGGGCCAAGCCTGCCTGCCGGTAGGCAGGGATTCAAGTGATAGAAAAACATTGTTGAAAATATCTTTTCTTGATCCCTGGAATCCTTGAATCCTTTTACTACCCCGGAGGCCAGTGCATGGTTCTGCCACCGAGCAGATGCAGATGTATATGGAACACGGTTTGACCTGCTTCGCGGTTGCAGTTCAGGACTACTCTGAAACCTTTTTCTGCTACACCGTTTTCTACTGCAAGCTTATTTGCAATTTGGAACAACTGACCAATCAACTCATGGTCCTCTGGTGCAATATCAAGAGATGTTGATATATGTTTTTTGGGTATCACGAGAATATGCACAGGGGCCTGAGGATTTAGATCTTCAAATGCAAGGGCATGTTCATCTTCATATACGATTTTGGCAGGAATTTCTTTTGAGATTATCTTACAAAAAAGACAGCTCATTTGCTTTTCTCCTCATTTTTAGTACAATTATAAACAATACGAACTATTTTGTTATAATTTTACCTATGAACGCTACAAGTATTAGTGACCTTAAAAAACAGCAATACTTTGTTGATCACGTAAGGTGGGAGATTACACCGAAGGTTTTTCTCTCTCCCAAGGTGACTTCTGAAGATGGATCTACGGAAACCATTGACACTTCATATGGATTCATGCTCTACGTTGATCTTGTTGATGATAAGCCGGCAATTATCATCATGCAGCTTAAAGAAATTATTAGCAAAACGGTCAGTCACATCGATGAAGCTCCGGATGATCTGTTAAAAGAGGCTATGCAGTGTTCGGACAAGGAATGCGTTTCAGGTATGTATCCTTTAACTGACAAACTGGAAAAATGGCTTAAAAACGAACTTGGCCTTTCCTAATCTTTCTTTTCATTAATCGTATAATTCACATTTACTTCTATATCTTTTCTTAACGCATTGTAAACAGAGCAGTATTTATCATGTGACAACGATATGGACCGGTCAAGTTTTTTTGGTGTTACATTATCGCCACTGACCTGTATATGGAGATCAATAGATTTATAATATTGCGGAGGGTCCGGTTTTCTTATGCCTGTAAAATCGATGCGAAAACTGCTTATGTCTGCCCTCATTTTTTTTAGAAAATAAAAAACGTCGAT
>CAZVHL010000275.1:0-1773 GCA_964626925.1 uncultured Nitrospiraceae bacterium | reverse complement strand
CACAAATCATCGTGTCTAATTGTTGATTTGCAGTTAAAATATTCAGCGAAGTGATAAAGCTAATAATCTTCAGTATGGATAACGGTCTGAAAGTAATAGATCTTCTTACGCAACTTCAAATTATAAAATGACTACACCACTGATTCTGAGTATTTTTGAATTAAAGGAGAGCCGTTTTTTTCTTTCTCCAGTAACTTTCTAAATTCCTCTTCTGGCACAGGGCGGCTGAAAAGGTAACCCTGCATCTTGTCACACTTTTGCAATTGCAGGAAGGCTAATTGCTCTTCTGTTTCAACTCCCTCTGC
The DNA here is from genome assembly GCA_964626925.1 of uncultured Nitrospiraceae bacterium. Classification (GTDB taxonomy): domain Bacteria; phylum Nitrospirota; class Thermodesulfovibrionia; order UBA6902; family UBA6902; genus CAZVHL01. The sequence goes on along the minus strand of CAZVHL010000275.1, from coordinate 1,468 downwards.
TACCACTTCAATTTTAAGACTGTGTGCCATCGCAATAATCGCATTGATAATTGCCTCAGCATTTATATCAACTTTAATGTCTTTAACAAAAGCCCTGTCGATTTTTATTGTGTTAATGGGGAACTGTGTCAGGGAACCAAGTGATGAATACCCTGTGCCAAAATCATCTATCGAGGTCTGCAGCCCCATGGCTGTCAGTTGATTTAATATCATGACACTGCTTTTTTCCATAGCGATAGTTTCAGTAATTTCAATATCAAGAAGCTGGGCTGGTATCTCGGTTTCTCTAATAATCTTCTTGACCAGTTTAACAAAGTTTTCGTCTTTGAATTGTCGCAAAGAAAAATTCACTTTCATCGGAAGGTTTGGATATCCTGCATCCTGCCATGCTTTACTCTGGGCACATGCTGTTCTGAGTACCCATTCTCCGATTGTTGATATAAGACCCGTTTCTTCTGCAATGGGAATGAAGTCCAAAGGCGAAATAAAGCCTTTCTCTGGATGGTACCAGCGAATCAGTGCTTCTGCCCCTGTTATCCTTCTATCTGTTGCTGATACAATCGGCTGGTAATAAACCATAAACTGTTCTACTTCAACAGCAACTCTCAGGTCAGATTCTAATTCTAAGGCTTTGGTTACTCTGATATGCATGGCTTCATCAAATATTTCAGCATGTGCCTTTCCTGTAGCCTTTGCACGATACATAGCAGAATCAGCGTCTCGAAGCATATCCTCTGCGTTCTCATATCCTGTAGCACTTAAAGCTATTCCTATGCTTGCAGAGGTATATAACTCATGTTTGTCAATAAGAATGGGTTCTTGCAATTCCGCCTGTATTCTGTCAGCAACTCGTGATGCTGAACTTATATCTTTGATATCATGAAGGACTACAGCAAATTCATCTCCCCCGAAGCGTGCAATACTGTCATTTTCTTCGACACGGGAAACTTTGTCCGTTGGGCGAGTGCATGCCTCCAGCCTGTGAGCAATCTCTATAAGAAGTTCGTCCCCGATTGCATGTCCCAGACTGTCGTTAATTATTTTGAAACGGTCAAGGTCTATAAAGAGCACTGCGAACATATAGTTGCTTTGCTGTTTAGTACGTTGAAGCAAACGCCCGATGTGTGATAAAAATTTAAAACGGTTTGGGATTTGGGTTAAGTGGTCATAATGAGCCATATGATGAGCACGATCTTTCGCATTCTCGACTTCTATCAATTTTTGTTCAAGCAATATATTATTTTGTTCAAGCAATATATTATTTTCTTCAAGCTTTTCAAGTAAATCTCTTTTTTCCTGCTGTACATCAAACAGGTGAATTGACTGCTTTACAATTATTTTAAGTTCCTCGTTATTCCATGGTTTAGTGATATACCGATACACATTCCCCTCGTTTGTCGCTGTGAGAATCGAATCATTGTCAGCCGAAACTGACAATACAAGACGAATAATATTCGGATCAAAGTGT
>CAZVHL010000274.1:0-1776 GCA_964626925.1 uncultured Nitrospiraceae bacterium | reverse complement strand
GGTTCATGAAAGACCGGGTAGGAGATGAATATGAAGGAACTGTAACGCATATTACTTCGCACGGATTAAAAGTACAGTTAAAGGATTTCTTTGTTGCAGGTTTCCTGCATGTTTCTTCGATGACTGATGATTATTACCGGTTCGACGAAAAAAAATATCGTCTAACAGGCAGACGCAGAAGAAAGACTTTTGGCATTGGTCAGAAGATAAATATTCGGATAGATCGAGTTGATCTGGAAGAAAAAGAAATTATTTTAGGACTGATTTAAACGTTTTGATATAAGTTTTTTCCTGCCTGATTCAATCAAATTGATACCAGATGTATTTTAAATAAACGCTTTTAATCATTAAGTAACCACATTGTGTAAAATCGCTGAAATTGTTACAACTTCTTGACTTTTTTGATTAATTTCTGTCATCATATTCGATATTCATGAGGTTTTTATAAGCAGATTAGAGACCGCAAATACTTTAAACTTAGTAGTCTGTTTTTATTGAGGAGGAAACAGGATGCCTAATGGTACTGTAAAATGGTTTGATGAAACCAAAGGTTATGGATTTATCACCAGTGAAGATGGTGGAGACATTTTTGTCCATTATTCATCAATCCAGGGCGATGGATTTAAATCCCTCGTTGAAGGTGATTCCGTAAGTTTCGAAGTAGAACAGGGCGAAAAGGGGCCCAAGGCAGTAAATGTGGAAAAACTCTCATGACTTTCAAATCCATTTCTGGTTCATAAATAAGTCAGTTAATAAATAACAATATGGCAACAAAACAGAATTATCTTAAAAAAGCGGAACTCCAGAGAGAGAAAAAGCAAAAGGCAGGGTTGATGTCTGATAAGTACCCCAGGGTATCAGGCATTGTCATCAATATGACATATTATCACAACGTTGCAAACCGTGTTCTTATGGAGCGTATGGTTAATTTTTTCCCTACCAGTTATGCCTATTTCAACATGGAGTGCATGATAAAAGGCTGTGAGGAAGGCGGGTTTGATCTAACGCGCCTGATAGCCAAACAGATCAAAAACAATAAGAGAGTGTTAAAGGGAAAAATGGATTGTAAAGGCAAGAATGGTACCCTCGCAGCAAATCACTCAAGCGTATCTTACGAAGTTAATATAAAGTATAACAGACGTAAAAAATAATTCTGCAGTTTTAACTCTTACTTGCTTCTCTTAAATCTCAGGGCCTTCATCTTTTTCTTTCGCGCTTCGATACGTTTTTGCTTCTCTTTTACAGAAGGCTTTTCATGAAACCGGCGCTTTTTCAGCTCTTTAAAAAATCCTTCTCTCTGAAGCTTGTTTTTTAGATCCCTGATCGCTTTTTCTATATTGTTTCCGTGTACTTTTATTTCCAAACTTTCTTACCCTCTTCCTTTGCTGTGTCTTGTATATAGTCCCTTGCTTAATAATTAACATTCATCGACAAGAAACTAAAAAAACCTTATAATTTCTAATTTGTATTAATATTCCAACGGTTAAGCAACTGATATTCTAACATAAGTGAAATAATAATTGGTATCAAATAAATGATTTCATACGACATGTGCCAGTTAACCAATTTTTCTACTTCCAGCTGCCAATTTTTGACTGTCAATAGTATAACTAACTGATATTACACGCTATTTTTAGTAAATTGCCATGCCGTTGATATCATCACCTTGGTCCCCGTGACTTGTACAATAGCCAGTTCAATTAATGAGAAGCCTGACAAGAATTTTTTTGTTTCTGTCATATTCTTCTTCATCTCGATTAATTAATTAATTGTTAT
>CAZVHL010000273.1:0-1776 GCA_964626925.1 uncultured Nitrospiraceae bacterium | reverse complement strand
TCTATGCCTGTGAGCACTGAAGCCTCGAATACATTCGGCGTGACCGTCTTTGCCAAAGGGAATAAATACTGTTTCATCGCCTCCAGAACTCCGTCTCCCGCAAGACTTACTCCTGTAGACGACACCGTTACAGGATCCACAACAAGATTTTTTAGAGAATATTCACTGACTTTTTCAGCAACGATTTTTACATTATCAAGCGTAAAAAGCATTCCGGTCTTAAGCGCATCCGGCTGAACATCCTTTAGAAGCATATCGATCTGCGAAGAAAAGAAATCAGGCGGCAATTCGTGAATATCAGACACTCCTCCTGTATTCTGCGCAGTCAGTACAGCCGGAACACTTATACCATAAACACCAAGAGCTTGAAATGTCTTTAAATCTGCCTGAAACCCGGCTCCGCCTGTTGGATCAGAACCCGCTATTGTCAAAGCTGTCTGCATGGAAAGACTATATCAACTTGTATATAATATTTTCAAGGAAATCAATGGGATGAATGAAGAACTATTAGATGTCGTTAATGAGAAGGGAGAAATAGTAAAGACGCTTCCGAGATCAAAAATCCATGGAAACCCCTCATTGCTCCACAGGGTAGTACATGTCATCGTCTTTAATAGAAAAGGTGACCTCCTTCTCCAGAAGCGGTCTATAAACAAGGATGTTGCAGCCGGCAAATGGGATACTTCGATCGGTGGACATGTTAATACAAGTGAAACAATTGATGCTGCATTGAAACGCGAATCAGAGGAAGAACTGGGCATTAAAAAATGCACTTTCAATTTTCTCTATACATATATACATTCAAATGAATACGAAAGCGAACTTGTTTATACTTATACATGCACCTACGATGGAAAAATAGATTACCAGAAAGATGAGATTGATGAAGTGCGACCCTGGAGCATGGAAGAGATCAGGATAAATATTGGCACAGGCGCCCTGAGTGATAATTTTGAACACGAGCTCAAAACTTACATGAAGCACATCAGGAAAAATCCTTCTCCATGAAAATATCTAATTACTCTTTTGGCAAAATAATGATTAATGGTGAAACTTATACAGATGTCAACCTCTCCCTGCTTTGTATATCATTACGGCAGTTTGAAATCCGCACCAGCAAATTGGATATTTGCCGGATCATCTGAACGTGGTGGTGATACTGCATGCACTCCTCCACATTTTGGGCATTTGCCAACATATGTTTTCAAGGTAAATGATTCCCCGCAACCCTGGCATTTGGCTTCTAATACACCACTGGAAATAGGCAAATCCTTTATAGTACCATCATGGGCAGTTGAAACAAATTCAACAAGCTCTCTTCCTTCAGAGAAAGGCCCTGCTCCGCTACTACAGCTACCACACTCTCCCATTTAAACACCTCCTGAAATAATTTTGCATATAAGAAATATGCTTTTTTTATAAATAGATATCCTGAGACAATCTATTATTACACTTTGCAACAATAAATATATTACACATATAAAAAAGAAAATATTATGATTTAAATCATGCAGATGAATACTATTGATTACGGTGACTGCTGAACGCATGTCAGCATAACCTGATAGCTTCCGCCTGTTGATTCAGAAAGTCTTCGGCAGGCCGTTGCGATATCAGAAGGGATCGTCATTTCAGATAGCTGCTCTTTTGCATTTAACTCCTGCTGAATGCAATTTCTTTTTGTCTCAATGTTCTCATCTTCAACTCCCGAAATTTTACCGCAGTATTTATTAATTTCTGAGGGAAGAAAAACAGAATATTTCAAAGTTGAACAGC
>CAZVHL010000272.1:0-1796 GCA_964626925.1 uncultured Nitrospiraceae bacterium | reverse complement strand
AAAATATAGCGCTGGTGGCACATGATAACCGCAAAAAAGATTTGATCGAATGGATCGAATGGAATTATACATCAATAATTGAACATAAATTAATTTGCACCGGAACAACAGGTAAAATGGTTGAGCAGACTCTCAAAAAGAAGCTTGAGAAAGAAGATATGGATTTTAATATCACAAAATTAAAATCAGGCCCGCTGGGCGGTGATCAGCAGCTTGGCGCCATGATTGCTGACGGAAAAGTCGATGTAATTATATTCCTCTGGGATCCAATGGAGCCTCAACCTCATGATGTTGATGTGAAAGCCTTATTACGCATTGCCGTTCTTTATAACATCCCCACGGCATGTAATCGTGCTACAGCAGATTTCCTAATTTCATCATCATTGATAGGTCAGGAATATACTCCTGTAACAAAGAATTATGAATCATATATTAAGAGGGATGTAAGCCTGGGATAAGCTGAACCTGACCTTCACCCTATCATCGTCATTATACTAACGCAGAGGAGGCATACTTAGTTGCAAAATCTCTAAGAAGAATTGAAATCTGATTCATATGGGAGGAAACGCATGAACCATTTAGGGAAAAACCTAAAAAAAGCGACAGTTATTCTGAAAGAAAAATACTACAAGGGCAGTGAATCAGTAAGAACATTCAAGTGTGAAAGCGGCTCTGGCTGTGCACCGTACTCAACTGGCAATGCAATTATTGGTACTTTCGCAGACGGTGAGAGGGGCAGGATTGAAAGCTATGAGATTGAAAAGACTAAAGAATAAACCTCATATAAGAATATATTGCGATGATTTAGAGAAATTTATTGATAAAGAGGGTTGTTATGATGCAAAAGGTTCTATGATTTGTCGAGCCTGTTTAGAGAAGCCAGCTTCTAAAAAAAGTTATTACTCATAATAAAGATAAAAAAGGTTAACCGTATCATAATTACAGATAAATGTTATTGTCATGAACTATATTGCGTATAGATATAAATTGTCTAAATTGAACTTTAAAAGAAAAGATTATGAGAGGTCAATTTCAAAAGATATAGAAGAAGCTAGGAAAAATGAGAGTAAAGAGAAATTGGAAAAGCTTCATTCATTATTAAATGCTAATAATATTAATTATGAAAAAAACAGGCATAAGCTACAGACCCAATATTTTTCGTTATGGTACTGATGGTAAAGATGAAAGGCTTCTCGAATTTCAAAGCAATTTTTTCGTGCCTTCAATGAAGATCTTGGAGAGCAGACTCGTTGGATGCAGAACAGATGCGGCAGATATTGTTAATGAACGACTAAATAACGCTACTAATAAATACAGGAGGCAGTATGGACATAATTTCATTACCGATCAGTTGTGACAACGAAGGTATAGACGGCAGTTACAGGATGGTAATTGCTTCAGTCAAGAGGGCAAAGGCTCTTTCCCAGGGAGTTTTACCCGCTACGAGTTCAAAGGCCCAAAAAATAACTACTCTTGCTATTGAGGAAGTGGCATCTGGAGCTGTTAAAGTATTAACTGGCGAGGAAGCTGTAAAGGCAAGCGAAGAATCCAAAAAGGTTACGCATAAAAAATTCATTGATGAAGCACAGCAGAAAGAAGCAATGCCCGAAGATGCGTCTGAACTTGAGAAAGATCTCAGAGATTATCTCACCGAAAAAAATAAATCGGAGCAGAAACGGACTCTTGAGGATATCTTTGGGGAAGAATAACTAAGTCTTAATAGCTCTGCCTTTTTTATTGACTTAAACTGTTTATCATCAATTCTAATGTCACAACTACTTGTTGATAATATGATG
>CAZVHL010000271.1:0-1808 GCA_964626925.1 uncultured Nitrospiraceae bacterium | reverse complement strand
ATCTGGATGGGGAGTGACCTTACTTACAGGTTTGCCGTAAATGAAGCAGATGAGTTTCCAAGTGCAACAGTGCTAAAGGTGCCTGTACCTATTTTTCAGATTTCTCTGACCGACCACAATGGTCAGAATTTTAGAGTGCGGAGGCTTGCCAAAAAATGGACCTTTATGTTTTTCGGTTACACGCATTGTCCTGATGTATGCCCGATGGCGCTTGTTGACCTGAATGCTGTATATCACAATCTTCTCGAAAAGGGAGACCTTATTTTTAAAAAATACAATATTGATACTCAGTTCATATTAGTAACAGTGGATCCAGAAAGGGATACTGTAGGGGAGTTAAAAGAATATGTTTCCCACTTCAACGAAAAATTCATCGGTCTAACCGCTGAACCGGAAATGATTGAAAAATTGGCACAGCCTCTTGGTGTTGCATATATGCGAGCGCCAGGGGTAGATTCAGAAGGTGACTATTATGTTGACCATACTGCATCGTTTCTGCTGGTTGACCCTCTTGGGAGGATGCGAGCGACGTTTCCCCCTCCTCATGATCCCGAGCAAATTGCTGAGGATTTTCGTAAGATACGAAATAAATATACTGAAGAATGTTGCATAACGAACATTAAGTTTGAATACATCAAGCTGGGGGATGAGTGAATATCATGAAGTTTTTTGCATTGACAGTCCTGTCAGTTCTTATGTTTTTGTCTAATGGATATGCTGATGGTTCTATTGTTGTTAGCAATGACTGGATTGTCGCCGCCCCACCGAATGCCCGCGTAATTGCCGGTTATATGATAATTGAAAACAGGTCTTCCCGGGCAAGAAAGTTAATCAAAGTTTCAGGCGAACACTTTAAAAGAATAGAAATTCACCGGACTGTAATGCATGGTGATGTCATGAGGATGGTGCCTCAGGATGAACTGGATATTCCGGCAGGGGGAGCCGTATTGCTTCAACCCGGCAGCTATCATCTAATGCTTATCGGGCCTGAGTCTATTCCAAAAGAGGGCGAAAAGGTTAATTTAATATTGCATTTTGACAATGGCGAGACTTTGCAGATAAATTCACCTGTTCGTAAAGCAATTAGCGGCAGCATGATGAAAGGTCCACATTAATATGTTTTTAGAGTGCGGAATCTTACAAAATCAATATAGAGAGTGACAATTATGATTATTTCTGTTATTGGCGCAGGTACATGCAACAATGAAATATACAGCATAGCCGAGGAAATCGGGAAGCTCATAGCCCAAAAGGATGCCATTCTTGTGACAGGCGGACTTGGCGGCGTTATGGAGGCAGCATCAAAGGGGGCGATAGAAGCTGGCGGCACAACAGTGGGGATATTACCGGGCTTCAGCAAGGAAGACGCAAATAAATATGTTTCGATCCCGATAACTACAGGATTGAGTCATGCCAGAAATATTATTATCGCAAGATCAGCTGACGCTGTAATCGCTGTTTCAGGTGAATATGGCACTCTTTCCGAAATAGCGGTGGCGTTGAAATTAGGTAAGCCGGTCATAGGCATTAAAACATGGGAAAATATTGAAGGTTTGATTGAAGCAGGTTCTTCTCAGGAGGCGGTTAACAAGGCTTTTGAATTAATTAATAAACAATGAATTTTATCGCGCCGCAAGTAAATCAACCCCCTTGATTCCCGATCAAGACCGGGAATCAAGGGATTGGCATTCTTTTCTTTGAGTTTTTTATATATTGCTACTTACCTGACGGTTTATTCAGGTATTTAAAGAAATCACCCTTTGTAGATAAAATCAGCCAGTCTTTTTCTGATAACGTATTCTGATACG
>CAZVHL010000270.1:0-1809 GCA_964626925.1 uncultured Nitrospiraceae bacterium | reverse complement strand
CGCGCAAGAAAATGAACCGGGGTTTGGGGCAGAGCCCCATATTTAATAAATTTAATCTGGATTCCCCGATCATAGCATTGTTGGTCGGCATTATTGTATTGTAAAATCTGCTGTAATTGTTATATTGATTGTAGTGGGTAGCCTTGCAGCAATATTTATATTGACAAGGAAATTGTTAAAAAATAAAAACACATAAGGAGGGAGTCAGTTATGCCACAAAAACCAACTGAAAAGGAAGAAGAATATATTGCGAGAATGGAATATGAGAGACTGAAAAAGATTGAAGAGGAAAAGCACAAAAAGCTGGCAGAGGATGAAAAGAAAAAGCTGAAAGAACTTCACTTCATGAGATGCCCCAAATGCGGCATGGATCTAATTGCAGTTGACTATAAGGGCATTGAAGTGGACAAGTGCTCCGACTGTGAGGGCATATGGCTTGATGCCGGAGAGCTTGAGGCAGTGTCAAAGCTTGAGAAGTCCGGGCTGGACAAACTGTTCAGTGTCTTCAGCCAGAAATAACCGGAAGGCAGTAGATTGAATGACAAGGGGGGAGGGCTGGATTCTCGACTTTGCTGGAATGACAAAAAAGCCGCTAAACTTGAAGAAAAACAGATTATAGATTTAGCATTTATATAGCACGTTATTTTTAAAATAATATTTTCAACTAAAAGGAGATGAATGAAAATGAAAAAAATCTTTCTATTAGTATTGATTAGTGTCTTTTTGACCGGTTGTGCTACTCCCAAGGGGGTGACTAAAAAAGATCAAAGAAATTATGTACTGAAAATGCAGGATGAAACATTATCTGAACTTTACAAGACTAAGCCTGAAACAAGAGATATGATAAGAAAAGGTGCCGGTTATGGTGTATTCAGTAACATTAGCAGTTATCTGCTCTTTCTGAGCACAGGTAATGGATATGGCATTGTCACAGACAACTCAACGAGAAAAAAGACATATATGAAGATGGCACAAATTGGTGCTGGTTTAGGGGTGGGAATTAAAGACATAAGGATGGTCTTCATTTTTAAAAACAAACAGGTAATCACTGATTTTATTGAGAAGGGTTGGGAATTTGGTGGACAGGCGGATGCTGCGGCAAAATCTGGTGAAAAGGGGGCAGCTGTTGGAGGAGAAATATATATAGACAGCGATATATTAATTTATCAGCTTACTGAAGCCGGGGTGGCACTACAGGCTACGGTTGCCGGCACAAAATACTGGAAAGACAAGGAATTAAACTAAACACTTATTAATTAATATTATGCATGCATTAAATTAATTTGCTTGACAAGTTAGCAGTAAATGATAAGATAAATTAGGTGCACACCTAAGGCAAATACTTAAGGGAAGTCTATGCCAGTAATCTTAATTAACATTAATTACGGTATATTAAATTATTCGAGTTACAGTTCTTGATTTTATTTATTGCTTAAAGACAAATTAATAGCTGTATTCCCTGCTAACTTTACTTAGGTATAGGTCGACTAAAGTGGGTAGAAAATCCGACAAACAGGATCATCCTTACTTAGAGGCGATGTTTCTTATCGGTAAAAAGGCTTATGCTGGGGTAGTATCTAATCTTTCATCTCACAGAATGGTACTTCATTCCAAATTTTCTTTTCCTCTTGAGTGCACTGATTGTTTTGAAATCCTGCTCTCTCTTAATTATAATAGAAGAGTACTTGTTCCGGTAAAAATAATAAATTTCATAAAAACATACAATTATTATAATTCAATAGAAGTTGAGGTTGTGAATCCACCAAGTGAATATTTAGAGTTCACAGGGAGCCGCGGATTCAGTAAGAA
>CAZVHL010000269.1:0-1825 GCA_964626925.1 uncultured Nitrospiraceae bacterium | reverse complement strand
GATAAATCGTGTTCCTTTTCATCAGCAGTAAATATCAGTTTAAAATCATCAAAGTTCTTCAATGGTATAATGCCATCTGAATCTTTAACAAGAGCAATTGATTTAGCGAAAAGCAACTCAGACAGCTCATGATTCCTGTCATGATTTATTTCGGGTTTTTTTATGTTGTTTATCTTTGATTTATATTTCAAAATCCTTTCCACCGCAATATCTATCCTGCTTTCATCAAGTTCACCGGAATCTACCGCAGCTTTGAGTTCATCCACCACTTCATCAGCATCTGCCGGATGAAGGATAATATCGACCCCGGCATTCAGGCATTTCACCGGGACACCTCCAATCTCTTTCAGTGCGTCCATGTTAAGGGCATCAGTAAGAATGAGGCCCTCAAATCCAAGTTCTCCTCTGAGAATCCCGGTAATAACATTCCACGAAAGTGAAGCAGGCACAGAATCAATTGCCGGAATGCTGAGATGTCCCATCATGATGCTGCTCGTTCCTGTTTCAATGGCTTTTTTAAATGGCAGAATGTCAGTGTCCATCATTTCCTGACGGGATTTTGAAATAACAGGAAGTGCCATATGTGAATCAACAGATGTATCTCCGTGTCCGGGGAAATGCTTTGCGCAGCTGATAAGCCCGGATTCTTCAATAACTTTTATATAAATGTTTCCATACCATACGACTTCCTCGGGTCTGTCCGAAAAAGCCCTTGTACAGATAATTGGATTGTCCGGATTATTATTCAGATCCAGAACAGGAATAAAAGGCATATTAATACCGATGTCAGCAGCCTCATCAGCAATAGCCTTAACTGTATCTTTAAGAATTTTCAGATCATTATTATTGTTTTTATTTATCGCGGATGCTATAGCCATCTGAGGGGGGAAACCGGTAGCTCCTGTTAATTGCTGCCCTACTCCCCGTTCAATGTCGGACGCGATAAAAAGTGGTATGCCTGCTGCTGATTGAAGTTTATTTATAAAACCCTTAACCTCTTCTTTCTCTCCTCCAAAAACAATAAAACCACCAACACCTTTTTGCACAAGTTCAAGGATACTTTCCTGGTATGTACGGGAAGAAATCCCGGTGCCATCAAGTCTGCTGATGACCAGCTGGTAGAGTTTCTGTTCGAGGTTTATCCGGGCCATCAGCTATCTTAAATGTTATGTAAGTTTTTTGGAATATTAAAATTCCGGAATGCAATAGCAACTCCGGGCCTGATTTATGTATAATAGTTTCTGTTAAAAATATTATTGTCTTTCGGAGGTATTATAACAACCATGTTAACCAGTGAAGAATTAAAAGATAAATTAAAGGAAATCAAAATCCGAATAGATGCCTTGAGGAGGTATCTTTGATGTTCCTTCACAGTTAAAGAACCTTAAAGTCCTTGATAAAGAACTCGTTGCAGAGGACCTCTGGAATAACCCTCTAAAGGCACAGTCGCTTCTCAAAGAAAAATCCGGCATAGAAAACCTGCTTACTCCCTTCCATTCCTTAGAAAAGAAATATGAGGATTTTTGTGTCCTCCTTGAGCTATCCGAAGAAGAAGACGGTGACTCCCTGTTAGAAAATGTGGATAGCGAAATCCAGGAACTCGAATCTGAACTTGATAATATAGAACTGAAGAGCACTCTTTCACAGACTGAAGACAAATGCAACGCCATTATGACAATACATCCTGGTGCCGGCGGCACCGAAAGTCAGGACTGGGCCCAGATTCTTATGAGGATGTATATGCGGTGGGCTGAAAGGGCAGGTTACAAAATCGAGATAGTTGAACTGTTACCCGGGGAAGAAGCAGGCGTAAAAAGCGCTACCT
>CAZVHL010000268.1:0-1825 GCA_964626925.1 uncultured Nitrospiraceae bacterium | reverse complement strand
CTTGCCGGGAAACTTAAAAAACTAAAATTAAGCAATTTAATATTCTGCTCCTTTGAAAGCAGATTCGCCAGAAGCGGTGGACTGGCAACAGTAACCACAAACATCCTGCCCTTTCTGAAGGAAACAAACAATATTCCAAACGTTGTTCTGTTTACACCATACTATCCGGAAATAATTAATGTCTCTAAATTGAAATCAACCGGGATTAAATTCTCTGTCCCTTTTGCCAATAAGAATGTTCCTGTAGAAATATACGAATATTCATGGAAATACAACGAACCTGATAATGGAAGTTTAAAGGAATATTATTTGAAGGCCAAAGGGTTTTTTAATACCTCGAAAAACATTAAGGATCCATACACTTATTATGAGAATGATAAAAGAAAGAACAACGATGCATTAAATTACAACGCCATGTTCTTTTGCAAATCTGTTCCTCTCGCTGCAAAAGCCCTTGGCATTGAGGAAAACATAGTCTTTCATTTAAACGAATGGCAAACATCATTAATTTCATTAACATCCAAGGAAGCTATACTTAACGGAACATTAAAGTCATGCGGAACCATGCAGACAATTCATAATTCATACGACTCTACAATTCCCCTGGAAAATTTGGAAGCACTCTTGGGTAAATCCAGAACACAAGAATTGAAAAACTTTCCCCGAAAGAGTTTATCAGCATACCAGATCGGTCTTCAACTTGTAGACGCGCCTGTTACCACTGTTAGCGATAATTTTGCTAACGAACTCACCACAGACATTATTCAAACAAAGCATTATGCACCCCACCTGCAGGACATACTTAAAACAAGCGCGCCATACGGAGTTAATAACGGTATGTTTGTGGGATTTTCTCCTGATTTTCCTAAGAGAGAAAAACATTCGATCAACGAGGTGAGAAAAATTAAATCAAGAAACAGAAAGGCCCTTCTTGAAATCCTGGGTTCTTATAAGCCGGAAAAACGGTTCGGCAAACTGACGTATAAGGGCAAGACAATATTAAAATTGCCTGATGACGTCCCTATTATCGCAATGAGCGGCCGACTGGATCCTTTACAGAAAGGTTATTTTGTATTGCTTCGGGCAATCGAAAAATTTCCCAGAGATAAAATCAAGGTAATCTTAACTCCCCTTCCTGTAAAAAGATCAGACCTCGACTATTTTTATGAAATTGTTGGCAAATGTGAAGGCGATGTAACTGTTTTCCCCTTTAGAATGGAAAAGGGATATCATGAGATTCAGACCGGTAGTACCTTCGGCATAATGCCTTCAATATTTGAACCTTTCGGAGCAGCCATAGAATATATGGCCAGCGGAACTATCAATATCGGTCGCGCTACAGGAGGACTGATTGACCAGATTGATACCAGCTGTGGCTTTTTATTTAAGGAAGATGCCGTGTTTCACACTGTCAGGAATGTTAAAGCTTTTATAGAAACCGATTATATGATTCAGGCAAGAAAAACAAATCCATGGATGCTGAGTATGGCTGACAATTTATATGATGTTTTGAGAAAAGCGATCGATCTTTACCAGAACAGGCCAGACAAGTATTACCGATTAATTATTAATGGTTTTAAAAAGGCCAAAAAATTTTCGTGGGTCTCGAACGCGAAGAAATATCATGATGTATATAAAATGATTAATAAGGCATGATTGACTGATTCAAGTTCGGAATGACAGTTAATCAATCAAGGGAGGTACATATGAATGCAGATGTAAAGGTTACTGAAGGCGGCCAGATGGTAAAGACAGAAAACATGAAACTAAAAATGGTCAAAGAATTCAGCGATAATGTAACTGTCTATGAAAATGAACAGGGACA
>CAZVHL010000267.1:0-1840 GCA_964626925.1 uncultured Nitrospiraceae bacterium | reverse complement strand
TATAATTTCTTAATTCAAAGTATCATATTCCTCATTTTTCAATGAATTTCCCGAATTTTGTCTCATTTAACTAAAATTTAATGCTAAATCGCTAGGTTTGGGCGCACTACACCTACCGAATAGTTCATGTCTGGCTGCCCTGAAAATGTTAATCCCCAAAGCTTTTAATTTTGCTGCATAATCAATTCGATCTAAACCACGATATCTCAAACGTCTGGCTCCCGTCATTTGAATATAGCGGGAATTAGTAGCCTCTATTCCTGATCGATAGCGATATTTTTCTTTAAAAGCAGCACTCTGTTCTTCTTGACGACGCAATATTGTTCGAACATTTTTTTTCTTATAATTCAAACGGTAACCTTGTTTACTTTGAATCACTGGACATTTATCTTTTATCGAACAACTCTCACATGTTTCTTGTGACCAAATAGCTGTGATCGAGTCCTTCTTATTATGCTTAATTTTCCATGGAGTATTGCCGGAAGGGCATTGCTCTATTTCTCTATTGTCTTCATTGAAAACAAAAGAAGATAAATCTCTTTCAGGCTTCCGACCCGGAACGGGAGAAATTAAATCTACACCATATTCTGAAGCCTTTTGTCGATTCGCATCACTGCCATACAGTGCATCCGCTGATAATTCATCCGGAGACATATCTCGTGATTCTACCTCTGCCAAAGCTGGTTCTAAGGCTGCACTATCATGGTGATCTGCTGATTCAACTTCAACATAAGTGATTAAATTTAACGACGATTCTTCTCTTTCTAAATCACAATTTGTTTCTTTTTTTGAATAGGTTTCCATCAATTGAACCTGGTAACCCTGCCCTTTGTGACCATCGTATCCAGCATCAGGATCACAAGGATTTTGTATACTATCGGAAGAAACTTCTTTCGCTGCTTTGACGATAACTTGCTCTTCTTCTAAACTACATTGCTCTGAAAAAACACGTCTCAATAATTTGTAACTATTCATCGAAGTTATGGATAGATGTTCTGAAAAATAATCAATAAGATAATGTAAGTCCTGCGCGATCTCTTCCAAACGTTGATTAGAACCAGAAGGCTTAACATTGCCAAAATAAGTGTCGTTTTTTTCTTTTTCATAACGTGATCTTAACTCGGATAAATCGGCGCTATTGTATAATTCTTTATCATGTCGTTTCAAATTCCTCAGAAAAGATGTGATTGTACGACTGAGTAAACGAACCCGGCCCAATTGAGCCATATTCGAATGGATATGAACTGAATCAAGGCGTTGAAAACGAGTATCTACCTGATAAACTTCGGCCAATTTATCCGTTGCATGATTAAATGCTTGTTTAGATAAATCATTTTTCACCAGCAGATTTCGCATATTCCATAATGTCTTAAGAGAAATAACATGATCATCAACATTAAAGTTATCTAAAGCGTAATGCCATTGTTCATTAAAAGCCAACTGATCACGGGTTTCTACATCTGTGAAATCAAAGATTTGCTGCAATACACAAGCTCCTATTACGGTTACCAAATCTTTGCTGGGACAACCCATACTTGAAGAATATTGTTTACTCACTTCTTCAATAGGCAATGTCTGAAGAATATGATCTTTAAAAACACCTGCCCATGACTTCTGAAGTAATTCTATTTTCTTTTTGTTTAGTCTGCCTCGCCAGGGTTCCATGCCTTTAAAATAGGAAATGTTGCGTGGTCGTATTTTTATCATAATCAACCTTATCTTTATGTTATTTAAAGAGATAAGATAATAATTCTTAGTAACAAATGCAATGATTTATTTCGTGTAATTCCATTTATTCTAATAGGTTAGATCAATATCTGACTTTTTACGAGTTCGTCAT
>CAZVHL010000266.1:0-1842 GCA_964626925.1 uncultured Nitrospiraceae bacterium | reverse complement strand
AATGCGCAACAGGTAATCGTCATGGCCCTTATGCCGCTTTGTCAATAAATAAAAATGGCAAACAAAGGATAGCAATAATTAGAAAGTCAGATACTCATCCAATAATGAAAGAAGCGAAAAGATACCGGTATTTTCAGGAAACCCTTTCCAAGATCAGAAAGATAAACAGAGAGATTGACATATTGCTGGAAAAAGTTAAAACAGAGACTACAAATGAATATCCTGGTCTGTAAATATATCTTCCTCTCTCACAAGAGAGGATGCCTTGACAATGAATCGTGTTTGATTAATAATTGACAACATTATTTTTTCGACCATAACATTAGCCTATATTATTCACACGGCAAAGCAGGTTAGATATCCGTAACCAAACTATGCCTAAACGGAGGATACTGTGCTTGATAAAATAAATCCGTCAGAGACTTCAGCATGGCAAAAGCTGCTTAACCATTTTGATGCGGTGAAGACTATGCATATGAGAGACATGTTTAAAGAAGACTCTCAGAGATTCTCCAGGTTCAGCCTGAAATTTGAAGATATACTGATCGATTATTCAAAAAACCTTCTTAATAATGAAACTGTGAACCTTCTTACGCAATTAGCAAAAGAAGTAAAGTTAGGTAACGCAATTGAGAGTATGTTTTCCGGTGACAAGATAAATGAAACCGAAAACCGTGCAGTGCTTCATACTGCACTAAGAAATCGTTCAAATACCTCGGTCGTCATAGACGGAAAAGATGTAATGTCCAAAATAAATGCAGAATTAAATCATATGAAGCATTTTTCAAATCAGCTTTCGACAAATCAATGGCAAGGATACTCCGGAAAGCCGATATCAGATATCGTTAACATCGGTATAGGCGGATCCGACTTAGGGCCGGTCATGGTTACTGAGGCCTTAACACCATACGCACAATCAAACTTAAATATACATTTTGTCTCAAATATAGACGGAACTCACATTGCGGAGACACTTAAAAAAATAAATCCGGAGACTACATTGTTCATGATCGCCTCGAAAACTTTCACAACACAGGAGACGATGACAAATGCGCATACAGCAAGAAAGTGGTTCCTTGATTCAGCCAAAGATGATGTTCAAGTTAAAAAACATTTTGTCGCATTGTCTACAAACATTGAGGAAGTCACCAGGTTCGGGATAGACCCTGCAAACATGTTTATATTCTGGGACTGGGTCGGTGGAAGATACTCGTTATGGTCAGCAATCGGATTGCCCATTGCCTGTTACATTGGATTTGATAATTTCATAAAGCTCCTTGAAGGTGCAGATGCAATGGACAGGCATTTCAGAGAGACCCCTTTTGAAAATAATATACCTGTTATCCTGGCTTTGATAGGAATCTGGTACAACAACTTTTGGGGTGCTGAGACAGAAGCAATTCTGCCCTATGATCAGTATATGCACCGGTTCCCTGCGTATTTTCAGCAGGCATATATGGAAAGTAACGGCAAACATATAGACAGAAACGGCAGGGAAGTCACTTACCATACATCACAGATTGTATGGGGCGAGCCCGGTACCAATGGACAGCATTCTTTTTATCAACTCATTCATCAGGGGACAAAACTTATTCCGTGCGATTTTATAGCTCCCTCCATAAGCCACAATACCATTGGAGATCACCACAACATTCTTCTCTCAAACTTTTTCGCTCAGACAGAGGCGTTGATGAACGGTAAAACAGAAAGTGAAGTGATTAACGAGCTGGAGGCCGCAGGCATGAGCAAAGAAGAAATCGAAAAGCTCACACCATTTAAGGTGTTCAAAGGCAACAAGCCAACCAATTCCATACTTGTAAAGCAGATAACTCCAAGAACGCT
>CAZVHL010000265.1:0-1844 GCA_964626925.1 uncultured Nitrospiraceae bacterium | reverse complement strand
CATCATTTACAATTGAAGATAGATATTCCCGCGCAGTAAGAGTGACAACATCACCCTCCAACCACCCCTCTTCAATCAACGGAACAAATAGCGGACAAGCAGTCCCTGATATACTGATAGAGTCATCAATAGCCTGAATTGCCCGCTCATATGAACGACTGCTTATCGTAGTCTCGGTGCCTATTATAGCAACTTTCTTTAACCTGGTCTTTTCCACTGCAGCCCTGGCTCCAGGCTCAACAACACCAATAATTGGGATTGGAAATTTATTGGAAAGTGTATTGAGACTGACAGCAGATGATGTGTTGCAGGCAACAACAAGCATTTTAATGCTTTCAGACATAAGAAACTCGGAGTTTTCCAACGAGTATCTCATAACAGTTTCAGGTGACCTTCCACCATATGGAACTCTAGCCGTATCACCAAGATATACAATATTCTCATGCGGCAACTTATCGATTATCTCTCTAGCAACTGTAAGACCGCCAACGCCTGAATCAAATATACCTATCGGTTTGTCATTAAATGCTATATGCAATCTCTTCTCCCAACGGTTTTGAAATATCAATATGTCCACCGAATGTTTCTGCCTCTTTGCCTTCTATTAAAATTTTAATAGCAGAAAGTCCGGGTACAATGTTTTTCATCCCTTTAAATAATCCGGCTAACACATTCATTTCTCCGTAGGCATCTCCCCTGAAATTTTTTTTAATTTCACTGCCGAAGTCGATATAGATAATCCCCTCCTGATCCAGATATAAATCCAGCAGAGTTGCCCTGTACGAACTCAGGTGCTGTCTGATAAAATCCTCCGCTGTCACAAGTAATGTGTCCTTTCGAAATATCATGCTACCCTGAATCAACTGATCGCTACCCCTGGTTTCATATAATCTTTGAATGTCATTGCCCCTGTCTTTGTCGATAGCATTTGCCTTCCTGGATTCAATCTCCGCTATAAAAGACGATTCAAAGGAAAACTTATCTTTGAAATAAAAATAGCTCGCACCCATACTTATAGAAAACGATATAATCAACATAATTATAAACAGCCAGGAGCTCTCGCGATTTTGTGCCTTTTTACCTCGCTTTTTTCTCTTCATAAATATAAAGCCCCTTATAGATGGTATTAGCTATTTTAACTTTAGATTTTTCGATATAACTGGAATCATCAAAAGATGGCAGTTCAATCATTAATGACGGTGCCTCGATTTTAGAAAGAATGCTATATGGAAGTGGTCTTATCAATACCATATTATCACCAAACTCAGATACTATAGCTTCTTTCATCGCATAAAGGAGTACAAATGATTCCTGAATATATTCTGCCTGGCCTTTATTATCTAAATACGATTTCACGATGTCTGATATTCGTTCAGTGATTACAGGCCCATAAAGAACAACCTCTTTGTGGTTACCAACATGAAGACTGATGAACACATCCGCATCTTTGCTGTTTGCAAATTTCACCCTTTCGGCCAATGTCAGGAAATGGTCGCTGTTCCTTGTGAGATGACTCTCGGCAGAACCGCTATTTATGAGCAGGCTAAGTTTTTTGGCAACATCCAGAACAATATTCTTTTCCGAATATTTCCCTGATATAAGACCATACTCATAACCACCGTGACCGGGATCAATAACAATAAACTTAATGCCAGGCGAATCATATTTTTCCTCATTCCTCTCCAGAGGCAATGGTCTTGTTAAAATATTATTTTTCTTCTCTTTTAAATAAATATCGACCACAAGTCTGTCAGGATATTCAAGCTGAAATACCTTGAGTCCCCTGAACTCCCCTGGACTGAATACAATTGTATCCGGCTTCGTTTTCTTATACTGAATCACTG
>CAZVHL010000264.1:0-1853 GCA_964626925.1 uncultured Nitrospiraceae bacterium | reverse complement strand
TAATGAATAAAGGAGATTGAATGCCAAAAACTTACAATATTGCGGTAATTCCCGGTGATGGCACAGGGCCTGAAGTAGTAACAGAGGGGATCAAGGTGCTGAATGCTATATCAGGAAAATCCGGTTTTAAGCTCAGTTTTAAATATTTTGACTTTGGTGGCGACAGATATTTAAAAACAGGTGAAGTATTGCCTGATAATGCAACTGATGAGTTGAGAAAATATGATGCTATTTACCTTGGAGCAATCGGTCATCCAGATGTGAAACCGGGAATACTTGAGAAAGGAATTCTACTGAGACTAAGATTCGAACTAGACCAATACATTAACTTAAGACCGGTCAAGCTATATCCCGGCATAGACTGCCCTCTTAAGGACAAAGGGCCCGAACATATCGATTTCGTTGTTGTAAGGGAAAACACGGAAGGGCTTTATGCTGGAGCCGGTGGTTTTCTGAAAAAAGGCACTGAGGATGAAGTAGCTATACAGGAGTCGATTAATACACGTAAAGGTGTTGAACGCTGCATAAGATATGCTTTTAAATACTGCAAGAAACGGAACAAAAACAAAAAGCTTACACTTTGCGGTAAAACTAACGTGCTCACATATGCCTTTGACCTCTGGGAAAGAACATTTAATGAAATTGCAAAGGAGTATCCTGATATTACGTCTGATTATGCTCATGTAGACGCAATTACGATGTGGTTTATCAAGAATCCTGAATGGTTCGATGTTATAGTTACAGACAATATGTTTGGCGATATCATTACGGATCTGGGTGCTATGATACAGGGAGGAATGGGAATTGCTGCAGGAGGCAATATTAATCCTGAAGGCGTTTCGATGTTTGAGCCGATAGGCGGGTCTGCTCCAAAGTATAAAGGTAAGAATGTGATAAATCCTCTTGCTGCGATATGTGCTGCAGGACTGATGCTTGAGCACCTTGGAGAAGAGCAGGCAGGCAGAGAAGTGGAAGAAGCTGTTATGAAAGTTACGGCCAGCCATATAAAAAGCCTGGCTGCAGGTAAGATGGGAATGACTACCACTGAAGTTGGAGATCTCGTAGCAAAGTATGTAACATAATTTTCTGATTCTTATCCGGAATCCGATTCTATAAGACGGTGCAATTAACTCAGGACTACAACCCCGGAATGAGGAATATAGTATGTTGAAAAAAAAGAAACAATATGTAGTTGCAGTAGTAGGCGCAACCGGAGCTGTCGGCAATGAAATGATAGCAATACTTGAACAACGGAATTTCCCTGCTGAAAAACTCCGCTTATTCGCTTCCGAGCGATCCATAGGCAAGGCTCTTGATTTCCATGGGAAACCGATAAGTATTGAACTGCTTGCAGAAGATGTATTTGAAGGAATCGATATAGCCCTTTTCTCAGCAGGTGGTGATAGAAGCAGGCAGTTTGCCCCTGCGGCAGCAAAGGCGGGTTGTGTTGTAATAGACAATTCCAGCGCATGGAGAATGGATCCGCAAGTGCCACTGGTCGTACCGGAAGTTAACCCCATGGATATAATGTCTCACAGGGGCATAATCGCAAACCCCAACTGCTCTACTATTCAGATGGTGGTTGTATTAAAGCCGATTCATGATGCAGCTACCATAAAGAGAGTGGTGGTGACCACTTTTCAGTCTGTTTCAGGGACCGGGAAAAAAGCTATGGATGAATTGATGCAGCAGACTACTGACCTGCTTAATTCCAAAAAAACGAATCCGATCGTTTACCCACATCAAATAGCGTTTAACTGCCTGCCTCACATTGATCAGTTTTTGGATGGTGGATATACAAAAGAAGAGATCAAGATGGTTAACGAGACCAAAAAGATTCTCGGGGATGATTC
>CAZVHL010000263.1:0-1887 GCA_964626925.1 uncultured Nitrospiraceae bacterium | reverse complement strand
TTTGAATTCATAACTGCCAAACCCCATTCTGTTCTGATGACTACATGGTATATGGCAACCGGCATGGAGGGAGGTCAACAGACTCCGGAACACAACTCATTTTCATGGGAAGATCCTGCTTTCGATATCCGTGAATGGCATAACTATAGATTTGACTGGTTTCCGGACAGGGTCGATTTTTATATTGACGGGATTAAACGCTGGACAAGTAAAAAAGCCATTCCGCAAAGAGATATGAAAATAGCATTGCACATGTATACAATCGACACATGGACAGAAGTGCAATATCCACCTAAGGGAGAAATATTGCAGATGACAGATTGGGTAGAATATAGAAAATTTAAGGAATAAACAAAATTCATAATTTATTCAATGTTCTTCGCTATTATGTTTGTAACATAATGGGTAATAAGAAATGAAAAGAATAATTGTTTTAAGCACATTTTTAATATTTGCTTCACTGGTTACTTATAGTCTGGCCCAGATGGGGCACGGCATGATGAGAGGCGGCCATATGATGGGACAGGGCATGCATGATTACTCGCCTGTCCAATATAATCCGGAATATTTCAGTGAAGCGATGCATATAAGCAGAGGTGGGCAGCTTTACGATAATTGGTGGAAAACTACTGTTAAAACAAAGAAACCAAACGGAGACCTTCCTTTGTGGAAAACGCAAAGTAATAACAGGCGGAGTGGCTATTCATCATATAGATGTAAAGAATGTCATGGCTGGGATTATAAGGGTAAAGATGGTGCATATGGTACGGGCTCACATTTTACCGGGTTTAAAGGGGTATTCGAGGCATCACAGAAGATGTCTGTTAAGGAACTTGAAGGAGCACTTAAGGGATCCACAAATAAGAAACATGATTTTAGCAAGTATATAACTGATAAGGATATTGCAGACCTGGCATTGTTTTTAAAAAAGGGACTTATTGATACCACTAAATTTATTGACCCCAAAGGTATCCCTGCAGGAGGCGATTTAAACTCAGGAAGTTATATATTCAATACAAATTGTGCTCAAATGTGCCATGGTGGACCCGGCACAATGATAAACTTTGGAGACGCTCAAAAACCTGAGTTTGTCGGTACAGTAGCCAATAAAAATCCCTGGGAATTTATCCATAAAGTAAGAGCTGGACAACCCGGGACTAAAATGTTCTCAGGAATAATTAATAGACTCAGTGATAAAGATATACTTGATCTTCTTGCATATGCACGTACTTTACCCAAAGACTCATATGAATCAACTCGTTCTGGTCATATGATGGGAGGTATGGGGCATAATCAATTCAGTAGTGATAGCAGGGGGTTTGGACCAGCAACAAAATAAACAAAGGTTGCATTTTTTTGAAATTATTAGCTAATATGCTTAATCAATACATTATTTTTGTCGAAGCATCAATATGGTAATTCATTTTAATCCAGGAGATAACTTATGAACAAAATAACTATGTTTGCTTTTCTTTTGCTTTCATTATCACTTCTAATATCAGGTTGCGCGACCTCTGGGAGTAACGAAGACGGTGGCATGAGCATATATAAAACGGTTACAATCAAACCATCTGGATCCTATGAAGACTGTATAGAAGTTTTACCGGGCCAAATAATGAAGTACTCTTTTGATTCTTCCAACTTTGTAAATTTTAATATTCACTATCATACTGAAGAAGGACTTTTTTACCCCGTTAATAAAAAAGGCGTCATGACCTTTAAAGGATCGTTTGCTACACAAGAGTTAGATTATTACACAGAGGATCAAGAATCTTTCTGCGTAATGTTGGATAATTTAAATTCTGAACCAGTCAACGTTACTTTTTACTTAAAAACAGAGTCCGCTCAATAACTCCCTGCCCCATATTTGTAATTAATATGATTTTC
>CAZVHL010000262.1:0-1899 GCA_964626925.1 uncultured Nitrospiraceae bacterium | reverse complement strand
ATAACTTATCATGACTCCCAAATCTGTTATTAACCAGGAATTGATTCTTAAATTCCTGAAGAAAAGAACTGCCCGGCCTGTCAAGTTCAGTGAAATAGCTGATTCACTCCGATTCACTAAAAAGGAATATAAAACACTGAAACGTATTCTCAGGTCGCTAATCAAATCTGGTGAAATTATCAGGACTAAAGCCGGACATTACGGGCTGCTTGAGAAAATGAATCTTGTTACTGGGACATTTGATGCTCACAGGGACGGGTACGGCTTTGTTGTTTCTGAAAAGTCAGGGGAACAGGATGTATTTATTCCGCCTCGCAGAACTATGGGCGCAATGTCAGGAGACCGCATAGTGGCCCGTATAGAGAATCCTTTAAAGAGGGACGGCAGTATAATAAAAATTCTTGAGCGCACGCAGAAAAAGATTATCGGAGAACTCTGTAAGGAAAGAAATAGTTATTATATTAAACCCAAAAGCAGGAAAGTTCCTTACTACATTTTGATAAGTCCCAGGAATATAGGAAAAGCTGTAGTAGGCGATATGGTCACAGCAGAGATAACTGTATTTCCGTCAACCGCAACCCCGCCTGAGGGAAAAATACTTAAGATCCTTCCTCAAATAGTTGAGCCAAGTCAGGAAATTGACCTGATAATCGAAGAATTCTCTATTCCAAACAAGTTCCCTCCATCAGTACTTGCCGAAACCAGGGGATTGAAAGAGGCCGGGAGTCAATTCAGAAACAGGGTAGATTGCCGAAAGCTGCCGACAGTAACAATTGACGGTGAAACAGCAAAAGATTTTGATGATGCTATTTCGATAAGCAGGTCAGAGCGCGGCTTCATTCTATATGTCCATATAGCAGACGTGAGTTATTATGTGCCCTGGGATTCAGCTCTTGACCTTGAGGCAAGAAAAAGAGGCACGAGCGTTTATTTCCCGGGCAGCGTGGTTCCAATGCTACCCAAGAAACTGTCAAATAATTTATGCAGTCTTGTCCCTCAGAAAGACAGGCTGACTTTTACTGTTGAGATACATTTCGACCAGACAGGTCAGATATTGAAAAAGAGTTTCTACCAGAGCATAATTTGCAGCGATGAAAGAATGACCTATACATCAGTCAAGAATATACTCGTGGATAAAGATAAATATGAGCTGTCAAGATATGCTCGTCTTGTTGATAGTCTTGAAATGATGGAGGAGTTATCCGGTCTTCTCCGGAAACAGAGAATAAAGCGCGGAAGCCTTGATTTTGATTTACCCGAACCTGAAGTGCTGCTTGACATACAAGGCAGGCCTGAAGCGATCATAAAATCCGAAAGAAACCTTGCTCATATGATTATAGAAGATTTCATGATATCCGCAAATGAGGCTGTTGCTTCATATCTGGAAGAGTCTGGAACCCCATCGATTTACAGAGTCCATGAAAAACCTGATCCAGCTAAACTGGACGAACTGAAACCGGTTTTCAGGGCCTTTGGTTTTAACATGCAACAATCCGGTACACAGGCTTTCCATTCAATACTCATGAAAATTAAGGGCGCCAGCGAAGAATCTTTTCTTAACGTCCTGCTGTTACGTTCCCTCAGGCAGGCAAAGTATCTTACAGATAATATCAGGCATTTCGGGTTGGCATCAAAGTGCTATACTCATTTCACTTCTCCAATCAGACGATATCCGGATCTTGTTATACACAGAATTTTAAAGGATACAATCAGTAAGAATAAGATGCCCGAAAAGAAAAAAGATCACCTGAAAAAGATTTTGCCGGATATAGCCTCTAATTCTTCAAAATGCGAACGTACGGCTGATGAGGCGGAAAGGGAAATTATCAATGCAATGCGCGTATGGTTCATGAAAGACCGGGTAGGAGATGAATATGAAGGAACTGTAACGCATATTAC
>CAZVHL010000261.1:0-1902 GCA_964626925.1 uncultured Nitrospiraceae bacterium | reverse complement strand
GTATGTGTATCAAGCATAGGGCAATTCACTGTATGAATAGAAATCCCCCTGCCTCTGGTAACAAAACCAGTCACCTGCTCACCGGGAAGCGGATAACAGCATTTCGAACGATGAAACATTATATTGTCAACACCTTTTATCAATATTCCCTTGCTATCTTCAACCCTCTTTGTTTCTTTGACAATAGGTATTTTTTCTTTATCAGTTTCCTCTGACTCAGGCAGGAGTTTGTTAATCAGCTTGTGAACAGAAAGTCGTCCGTAACCAATTGCCACATAGAGATCTTCATGCGTCTTGATTCTGTAAGATGTGGCGATCTCAAGAATTTCGTCTGATTTAGCCAGTGACAAGCTTAATCCATTCTTCTTCAGAGCTTTTTCTAAAAGCTCCTCACCAAGTGCCAACCCTTTTTTCCTCTCCTCGATTTTTAACCACTGTTTTATCCGGGCCTTTGCACGCTGTGTCTTAACAAATTTTAACCAGTCCCTGCTCGGCACATGACCATGTGATGTTATTATCTCTACAGTGTCACTATTTTTGAGCTTGTACCGCAACGGGACAATCCTTCTGTTAACCTTTGCTCCAGTGCACTGATGACCAACTTCCGTATGAATACTGTAGGCAAAATCAACAGGAGAAGCATCCTCGGGAAGTTCATAAATATCGCCTTCCGGACTAAAAACAAACACCACCCCTGGCACAATATTGCCTTTTACCGCTTCAAGGAATTCCTTTGCATCAGGCATATCCTTTTGGGATTTCACAAATTCTCTCAGCCATTGAAAATACTTCTCATCGACCTTGTCGGCATGCTCCCCTTCCTTGTATTTCCAGTGAGCCGCGATTCCCTCTTC
The DNA here is from genome assembly GCA_964626925.1 of uncultured Nitrospiraceae bacterium. Classification (GTDB taxonomy): domain Bacteria; phylum Nitrospirota; class Thermodesulfovibrionia; order UBA6902; family UBA6902; genus CAZVHL01. Next base: position 1,048 of record CAZVHL010000261.1, on the reverse strand, counting down.
AGCAATTCTGTCCATTTCATCAGTTCTTATCTGGAACTCGACTCTTTCTCCCTTCGGACCGATGACCGTTGTATGAAGCGCCTGGTATAAGTTCGATTTTGGCGCCCCGATAAAATCCTTAAACCTGCCGGGCACAGGAGTCCATAGAGAATGGATAAGTCCTAAAGTTGCATAGCAATTAGCCTGTGTATCAGCGATTATTCTTAATGCGATCACATCATATACAAGTTCAAAAGGGATCCTCTGTTTCTGCATCTTCTGATAAATACCATATAAATGTTTTACTCTGCCGGAAACACGTGCCACTATGGATGCTGCTTTCAGATGGGCTTCAACGATCTTTATGACTTCATATAAATATCCCTCCTGTTCATCTCTCTTCTTGGCAACTTTGTTTACGAGTTCACTGTAGACGTCCGGCATAAGAAATTTAAAACTGAGGTCTTCAAATTCCGCTTTCAGCCATCCGATACCTAATCTGTTTGCCAGAGGCGCATAAATCTCTCCGGTCTCAAGGGCTATCGTCTCCCTTTTTACTGGAGGCAGATGCTCCAGTGTACGCATATTGTGAAGTCTGTCAGCGAATTTAATCAGGATTACCCTTATATCTTCTGCCATCGCGAGGAACATTTTTCTGAAGTTTTCTGCCTGAGCATCCGCACTTGTTCTGAACTGCATTTTGCTCAGATTTGTAAGACTCTCAACAAGAAAAGCTATGTCCTCCCCAAAAAGAGCCCTGATATCTTCCATTGTTGTGTCTGTATCTTCAATAGTGTCATGCAAAAGACCGGCAGCAATTGAATTGGTATCCATACGCATATCGCATAGAATTCCTGCAACATACAGGGGATGCTCAATATACGGATTCCCCCCTTTTCGCTTCTGCTTATAATGGACTTCGTTAGAATATGCATACGCCCGGCGCAACAGGTCTGCATTGGCCTCGGGATTATAGGAGAAAACCCTGTCTATCAAGGCATCAACCGTGTTTATGTCTCTTAGTGTGACCATATTTTTATTATACAAAAAAACATTATACGTTATTTAT
>CAZVHL010000260.1:0-1902 GCA_964626925.1 uncultured Nitrospiraceae bacterium | reverse complement strand
GAGTTTACCGCAATAGCAGGACCCTCCGGCTCGGGCAAAACCACTCTCCTTAATATCATCAGCGGACTCGATACCCCGACTTCAGGACAGGCCCTGCTGGCAGGCAAGCCTATCAGTACTATGAAAGGCAGTGAACTATCGGATTTCAGACGGGATCATATAGGGTTTATTTTTCAGGCATACAATCTCATCCCGGTTCTTACGGTAAAAGAAAACATCGAATACATAATGCTTCTTCAGGGCATTCAAGAAGAAGAAAGGCGCTCACGCGTAGCTTCCATTTTAGAGAAGGTTGGTCTTGATGGAATGGAAAACAGACAGCCAAAACAGCTTTCCGGAGGACAGCAGCAGCGGGTGGCAGTAGCACGTGCAATGGTATCAAATCCAAGTGTTATCCTTGCTGACGAACCAACAGCAAATCTTGATTCGAACACAGGCGCATCCCTCCTTGATATAATGCGTGACCTTAATAAAAATATGGGGATGACATTTGTCTTCTCTACCCATGACACCATGATCATGGAGCGCGCAAGACGGCTTGTGCTTTTAAGGGACGGAGAAATTGTGAATGATGAAAGAAGGTAATGGACCGGAAGGTTATTTTACATTTGAGTAAATTTATATATTGCTACATTCTACTTTTTTTATTTTTTTTAACTTCGATTTATCCAGGCACTGTGTCAGCTGATGATCATCCGTTTAAACTAAGAGGATACATTAAACCTCTCTTTAAACTGACCGATTTCAAGAGTCTGGACCTCAAAGTTGAAGGAAGCAATGCTGAAGCACCTGAAATCGAGGGGTCCCTTACAACTACTGTAAGATTCAATCTCTTCTGGAAACCGGATAAGTCTGTTTCTTCTGAGATCGCTTATGAACTTACACCTCGCATTCAGGACCCTGATATATCGCAATCGTCAGTTACTGTTCAGGCTGCCGATTCATTGTCATACCGTGCCGTTGATCTCGGGGAAAAAATGTATTCTTCAAGTGACAACAGCGATATCCAGATATTTCACAATATTGACAGAGCATTCGTGACATTTTCACCTTTATTCGGCGATATTCATATAGGCCGCCAGCCAATAGCATTTGGTTCAGCTCATGTTGTCAATCCCACTGACATTCTAACTTCCTTTACTTATACGGAACTTAACAAGGAAGAAAGGGTTGGGATAGATGCTGTACGCATGAAAATTCCGGTTGGGTCTTTAAGCGAAATAGATATGGGTGTAGTGACAGGAGATAACTTCAGCGTTAAAGAAAGCGCTGCTTTTTTAAGAGGAAAATTTTTCATGTTCGAAACTGATATCTCACCATTAGCGATAATTTTCAAGCAGAACCTGCTCTTAGGTTTTGATATAGCCGGCTCGATCAAAGATGCAGGTTACTGGTTTGAAGGCGCTCATGTTTATGCAAATATTGCAGATGATCATATCACTACTGAAGATTATTTCAGATTTTCAACAGGACTTGATTACAGTTTCGGTGAAAATCTTTACGCCTATATCGAATATCATTTTAACGGAGCAGGTGAAGACAGCCCGGACCGATACGGTGCTTTAATCCTTGGGCTCGAAAATGCAATTGCATACAGGGAAGGTGCGGTCTATCTTTACGGCAGACACTATATCGCGCCCGGACTTTCTTATCAGATAACCCCTCTTTTGACTTTTCTGGCACAGGCTCTCTACAACACCGGTGATAGATCAATTCTATTATCTCCAAATATTCAATATAGCCTCAGTGACAATGCTTTAATCGAAGCGGGTGCATTTGCTGGAATAGGCAAGGGAAGTGAGATCATCAGGAATTCAGATACAGGAGTTGTTAATATCTCGGCAAATTCTGAATTCAGCCTTTATCCTGATACATTCTTTTTATCAGCAAAATATTATTTTT
>CAZVHL010000259.1:0-1904 GCA_964626925.1 uncultured Nitrospiraceae bacterium | reverse complement strand
GCATCTATTCCAAGATCGATCAGCAAGGGAATCATTCTGTTAAGGATTTCAGCTACACCGCCGCCTTCCTTTGTAGAGTTAACATGGAGAAAAGATTTGCCCTGCAGTTTCTTGCACAGATGCTTAATCAACATCAGATCACCTTTTGGTGCTATGCCGGAATATTGATTTATCAAACGATTATTCCTCCCATATCAGCTCTAACATGTTGTTCCAGAATATTTCTTATATGTTCTCTGATCCTTTCTATGCTGTGCATAAAAGGATCTATATTTCTGATCTTATCCGCGAGTTTCTTTTTTCCAAGAGTGTGTTCTATCCACCTTGAAAAGTCATCTGCAACCCCTTCTCCAAGACGGAACCTTGAATCGTAGAAATGATAATAAATGCTCCCAGCGTCCATATGTTCTATGGCAACGAGAAATTCCGCAAGGTTCTTTGTTTTAACACCAATAGGGAATACAATACTGATGGTCTGGTTGAAATAGAATTCATCTCCGCTTAAAACTTCGTGAGGTCTTGGAGAACTGCTCAGGAAGCTGTCAATTTTACGTAATAATTCGTTTCGTACTCCATCAACTGATTTAAAAGTATATGGATCTATCATTGAAAGTCGCTCTGCCAGTGCTCTTTCTTCAAGGCTTTCACTTGCCCACTCAGCAAAGTCGTTGGTATGCTCGAGCATATGACCTTTAAGAAAATACTGGTATACATGATGAAATATTGACTCAGAACCTATCTTTGAAATTATTGTTCTCAGTTCCCGAAGATTTTTGGCATGCTTGCCTGTAGATTTGAGTATACTGACACACTGTTTAAACTCAAATGCTTCTATGCGTTTTCCCAATTTTTCTCCTCTCTTATATAAACAGTTCTGTGAGGAAACGGTATTGTTATCTTCTCATTATTAAATGCTTTATAGATTTCCTTATTAATTTCATGGATCGTCTTTCCCCGTAAGGAGGGCTCTTTGGTCCAGCATAGCAGTTCAAAATCAAGAGATGAATCAGCAAACGACCTGAACCTTACCTTTGAGGTGTATTCATCAATAACGTTTAGGTTCTTACGGGCTATGTCGAGTAAAATGTTTTCCACTTTATCAATGTCACTGCCATACGCCACAGACACAGGTACCCTTATACGAAAATTCGGAAAAGGAGCGCTTTCATTAATTATTTTTGTGTTTGCGATAATTGCATTAGGGATGCTTATAAGTATCCCATCCCTTGTTTTTAATCTGGTGCTTCTGATTCCGATCTTTACGACTTCGCCCCTTTCTCCCTGGTCGAGCACAATATAATCATGTATTTTATATGGTTTATCGATAAATATGCTAATGCCTCCGAAAAAATTTGCGAGCGTATCCTTGGCAGCAAGGGCGACTGCAACCCCGACAATGCCTGCAGAGGCCAGAAGAGGAGTAATATTGACTTCCCACATCGAGAGAATAATCATGACACTGCTTATTATGATTATAACTTTCCATAGATTTTCAACCAGCGGGATGATCTCCCGGCTCAAACCTGTTATATCGGCAACCTTGTGCATGGAATTATCGATTACCAGATTACTGATCCTGATTATGCATATGCTCCATATTAATGTCAGGAGAGTAAATAATACGCCTTGCGAATAAAATACAACGATATCGGATGTGTTCAGAATATGGATCGCGTGAACTGCTCCCAGTAGAAATATTGAATAAAATATCGGACGGTGTATGAGCTCAATAATTCTGTCATCAAGCTCTGATTTTGTGAGCGTTGTTATCTTCTTTAAGACCCTGTTGATACTTAAATCTACAATCTTTGCGAAGAGTATGTAAGCGGTGAAGACAACGATAGCTGATATTACAGGAGAGTTGATGCTGTTGATATATCTGTTAATAAACTGTTCCATTATTA
>CAZVHL010000258.1:0-1906 GCA_964626925.1 uncultured Nitrospiraceae bacterium | reverse complement strand
ATAACATAACTTTAGTTTCCTACTCAAAATAGTATGCAATGGGGGTGCAAAATCATATGATTTATATCATGTCCATTTCTTCAGGATCAGGTTAATTTAATTTTAAAAGAGATACAGCATTTAAAGGAGAGATCATTATGACATTGCCCAAAAACAGAAGAAATTTTGAAGAATTAATCCAGAGATGGATCGTTATCGAGGAGAACACGATCAGTACAGCAAATAATTTAATGGCTTCTCGCAAGGCTTTGCGTGTAAATGCAGAACAAGTTGTTTTTAATTTCTTTGCCAGCCTATCTACAGCTTCCACCAAGTCATCATCTAATATCATCTGAATGGTTCTCATAAATACCTCCAATTAATCTGGACATATTATGAAGCCAAATAATTATTTTTCTTTAAGAAATACCGCAAACATCTTCTAACTGGGGAATAACAAATAGCATATCCATTTTTGTTTGCATGGCAACGTTTAACCTCATATAAAACATATTGGAAAGTTTGAATGAAAACTTGCTAAAATTGATCGATAACTTATCCTAAGCAAAGGTGCTATCCTGTAAATGAAATGTGCTATTGTAATACCCTCCTGGGTCCCGGAGGAGATATTTTCATCAAAAACAGCAGGCTCACAGATTAATTACTGGCAACCACTCGGGACTCTTTATGTCGCATCCTCAATTTTAGAAGCCGGGCATGATGTCAAGTTTCTCAATGGAGCTTTCATGTCTAATTCTGAAATCATAAACGAGATAGTTTCATATAAACCTGATGTTGTCGGTCTTTACTCAACCACTTTTGGATGGAATAAAGCTGTTCTCACTGCTTCAGAAATCAGGAACAGAATAAATGATATATTTATAGCCGTAGGTGGACCATACCCCGTAGCGATGCAGGAAAAATGTCTTGAAGACTGCAGGGAGGTAGATGCTATAGTGACCGGAGAAGGAGAAATCACTATGGTTGAACTGTTAAATGCATTATCAGAAGGGAAAAGTCCGGAAGGCATCAAAGGCATAGTATTTAGAGAGAATAATAAAATAATAAAGAACAGTCCACGCCCTCTTATTAAGGACATGGATTCCATTCCTTTTCCTGCGCGCGAACTTTTGGGTAGTGCAATAGACTATATTCCACCTCCGGCAACGTATAAGAGAAAACCGGTTGCAGTAATCATGACTGCACGCGGATGCAACAGACGATGCATATTCTGTTTCCAGATTGATAAATACAGAAAAGACGGAATACGCTACCGGAGTGTAGAGAATGTAATGAGTGAAATTGAATTGTGCCTTAAGCAGGGGTATAAAGAAATAAAATTCATCGATGATACTCTCGCGGCAGATTATGGCAGGGCGATGGAAATTGCGACAGAGATAAAAAGACGCAAACTGGATTTTACATGGTTTGCGTCTGCATGCGTTCATCAGGTAGATAAGCCTTTGCTTCAGGCGTTCAGGGAGGCAGGCTGCTGGGCAATTCTGTTTGGTGCTGAAAGCGGTGTACAGAAAAACCTGAACTCTATCAGAAAAGGAATAACACTGGATCAAACCCGCAAGGCAGTAAAGGCCGCTAAAGAGGTGGGGCTTACAGTGCATACACCTTTCATCTTCGGTATCCCCGGAGAAACATTTGAGGACGGGTTAAAGACTATAGAATTTGCCTGTGATCTTGATCCTGATATCGCCAGTTTTCACGCTCTTACCCCGTTTCCGGGAACAGAGTTATATGACAATATAGACAAGTATGGAACAGTTTCAGGTGATCTGACAGATTTCACCTACCAGGGGGCAGCTTTTATTCCTCATACCATGACGCGGAAAGAGATTGCAGAGTTAAGACAGATGGCTTATAAGCGATTCTACTCGAGGCCCGGCTATGTGCTGAAAAAAATACTGGCAATGAA
>CAZVHL010000257.1:0-1930 GCA_964626925.1 uncultured Nitrospiraceae bacterium | reverse complement strand
ACAACCATGTGGCCGCAAACCTTCTGATGATGATATTCATTATTGGAGGGTTGGTTATGAGCTTTTCGATTAAACAGGAAGTATTCCCGGAAATCGATCTTGACCTCGTAATCGTCTCGGTTGCATATCCGGGAGCAGGTCCTGAAGAGGTTGAGGACGGCATTATTCTTAAAATCGAAGAGAATCTGAGCAGCATTAGTGGAATCAAGGAAATTAGATCATCGGCATCTGAAGGGTTCGGAAGAGTTACCGCCGAAATGCTCCCTGGCGAAGATGCTGACCTGGTAATTCAGGACATTAAATCTGAAGTAGACCGGATAACCACTTTTCCAGAAGAAGCGGAAAAACCTGTTATCACAAAAGCCGCTAATCGTCGTGAAGTAATTTCTGCTGTTGTTTATGGCAATGCCCCTGAAAGGAGCCTTCGCGAACAGGCTGAATCGGTCAGGGACGACCTGCTGGCAATGCCTCAGATTACACAGGTCGAGCTCAGGGGCGTCAGGCCCTATGAAATATCGATAGAAGTCGATGAAGAAACACTGCGACGTTATGGCCTTACTCTTGGAAATATTGCGGAACGCATAAAACATGCATCAATTGATCTGCCTGCAGGAGCTATCAAAACAAAAGGCGGTGAGGTCCTTATCCGTACAAAAGAAAAAAGGTATAAAGGGCCGGAATATGCTGATATCACTATACTGGAAAATCCTGACGGTACTGAACTGAAACTCGGCGAAATAGCAGAAGTGCATGATTCATTCAGGGAGACTGATGAATTCGCACGTTTCGACGGTCAGCCTGCAGCCATGGTAGCGGTCTATCGCGTTGGGAAGCAAAAACCGCTCGATATTTCAAACACAGTAAAGCAATATGTTAAGCAAAAGAACGAGACTCTCCCTGAATCGATCAGCATCGCTACATGGAACGATTTTTCGGAAGTCTACAGGAGCAGGCTAAACCTGCTTTTGAAAAACGCCTTTATCGGCCTGATATTGATTTCCCTGGTGTTAGGGCTGTTTTTGCAGGTGAGGCTGGCAATGTGGGTGATGCTCGGAATACCGATATCTTTTCTGGGGGCTCTGTTACTGATGCCTTCTTTTGATGTCTCTATAAACATGATATCACTTTTTGCATTTATACTTGCACTCGGTATTGTGGTAGACGATGCAATTATTGTAGGAGAAAATGTGTTTACACATCGTGGTATGAACAAGCCATACACAACCGCGGCAATTGACGGTACAATCGAAGTTGCCCGTCCTGTTATATTTTCTGTTCTCACTACAGTGGCCGCATTTCTTCCATTAATGTTCGTTAGCGGTACTATGGGGAAATTTATTAGAGTAATTCCTTTTGTAGTCGTACCTATACTGATTGTCTCGCTCATCGAGTCACTGCTGATTCTGCCTGCACACCTGAGTTTCGGAAAAGCTGCGAACTCTGAAGGCGGTATCCTGGGCTCGATAGACAAAATAAGACGAAAGTTCGGTCACAGGCTTGACAGTTTTATTCACGGCCCTTACCATCGTTTTCTCTCTATCTGTATTCGGAACAGATATACAACCGTAGCCGTTTCGATCTCTGTTCTATTAATTACTATCGGAATTGTGGGCGGAGGAGTGGTTAAGTTCCGTTTTATGCCTAATGTGGATGCAGATTTCATAACAGCTTCGCTGAAAATGCCTATCGGAACATCTATTGAAGATACTGCAAAGGCTCATGATTACGTTGTCAGCAAGGCACAGAAAGTCATTGGAGATTATGACAGCACTCTTCCGCAGGGGAAGAGTGTTTTAAGACATATTTTTTCCCTGATAGGCAGCACCATTTTATATGGTCACAGCGGGGAAAGCACATCATCAGGCTCCCACCTTTCAGAAATTATTTTGATGCTCACACAGACTGAACAGCGTGACATAAAATCTGCAGA
>CAZVHL010000256.1:0-1931 GCA_964626925.1 uncultured Nitrospiraceae bacterium | reverse complement strand
ATGCAATGACACGGAGTGAATTGATCAACCTGATTGAATGCGCCGGAAAGACCCCGGTAGAAAGAGACTCATTCTATAATCCACTTTAATAATACTCCTTCTTCATCACTCCCCACTCCCCTGTTTTAACATCTCTTGCTGAATATCGTTCATTCCGTTAAAATGTAACAGTTTTACTTTCCTGGGGACTTGGAGAAGTTATATTTCTTCAATATTAAAAAGTACGCTCTACCGAAATGTCCCATCAAATTTGTTCAGTTAAATATTTATTGGGCATTGACAAAAGTTAACTTATAGGTTAATTATATGATAGGTATTGAAAAGCTTTATTTGGGTAAAGCCTACAGTCTTATCGCTTTAACAGTAAGTGATAAATGTTTGGTTAAGGATTTCATAGAAAAGCTCAATGAACCTGAAAAGAAGAAAATTCTTCGGTTGCTTACAAGAACGGCAGATAACGGGTTATATACTAATGAAGAAAAATTCAGGAAAATTAAGGGTGAAGACATATGGGAATTCAAATCTTACCAAGTCAGAATATTCTGTTGTTTTGAAAAAGGAAAGATAATTATTCTTTCTCATGGATTTGTTAAAAAAAGCGCTAAAACCCCGGTGAATCAAATAGAGAAAGCTAAAAAGCTCCTTAAAGAGTATCAGCATTGGAGGGAAAGACGGTGAAGGAAGAAAAGTGGCTCAACCAGTTATTGGAAAAGTACAAAGACGATTTGGAATTCCGGATGGAAGGCCTAATCCTTGATTTCACCGAGAAAATTGTCATCAAAATGAGGGAATCAAATATAAGCCGTGCAGAGCTTGCCAGAAGGCTTGGTGTTTCAAAGGCTTTTGTGACAAAATTGTTAAACGGAAATCCTAACCTTACTATAAAGACGATGATGTCTATTGCTGACGTTCTCGGCTGTGACCTGAATCTGGATATATACCCGAAGGGATTTGAGATAAGAAGTTATTATGCTTCTCCAAAAAAACAGGGGAAAACCATGGCGTTAAAAAAAAGAACCGCAAAGAAATAAAAGCCCGCTTGATTGTAAAGCCGTATTGCCCATTATTTGTTTGACATCCGGGTTGTTAAATTGTTATAAAACGGCGTGAAAAGGGCATGGTTTGTTATAATTAAAGTATAACTTTCTCACCACCGATATTTATTATTATGATAGAAACATCCACCATAATCGAAGCTCTCTATTACATTCTCAAGAAAATAAAAAAAGCGGATAAAATCAAACTGGTCAAACTTATATATCTTTCTGATAAATACCACCTCATTCGCTATGGAAGAACTGTCACCAATGATGATTATTATGCAATGGAGCATGGCCCAGTAGGCACCACGGTTAAGGATGTTCTTAGTTTTGACTCCTTCAATATGTCTACAAAGGCATTCAAATACGCTTCCACTTTATTAGAGAAAGTTGATAAGAACAATTTCAGGGCAAAACCAGATGCCAGTGATGTTTTTGATATGTTGTCAGATACAGATAAAGAGGCCCTTGATTTTGTTATCAATAAGTTCGGCAAGATGAGGCAGTGGGAATTGCGGGATTATACCCACCAGTATCCCGAATGGTATCAATACGAAGATTTATTTAAAAATAAACAGACAAAGAGCGAACGAATTGATACCAGGGAGCTTTTGTCTACACTTAAAGACGACCCTCTGAAAATGCCCCGCAAACACGTCAAAGAGTCAGAGAAAATTCTGACCGGTAAATTTGACTGAATGTGGAAATTCCTCCAGAGGTAATTGCAAACTCATTATCCGGATTTTGTATCTGTTATTTCAAAAATGCAACACATGACCCTGACGCTCCACCGCACTATCACGTAACAATTCCGATCAGTGATGATTCAAGCCTATTGCTTTGTATCGTTACGTCTCAGGTTGAAAACAAGGCCTGGTATTACAAAAAAAC
>CAZVHL010000255.1:0-1942 GCA_964626925.1 uncultured Nitrospiraceae bacterium | reverse complement strand
GGCAATTTGATCGTTGTAGATTTCGGAACCGCAACAACTTTTTGTGTAATAACTGACAATATGGAATACATGGGTGGAGCAATTATGCCTGGCCCCGGCTTATCAGCTGATGTCCTTGCTGATAAAACAGCCAGATTGTCCAGAGTTGAATTAACAGCTCCTGGCAATATTTTAGGGAATGACACAACAGACAACATAAGAAATGGCGTGATTCTGGGTCATGCCGGAGCGGTTGAAAGGATTATTAAAGAAATAGCAAAAGAAACAAACGAAGTTTTTACGGTTATTGCCACAGGCGGTTATGCCAGTTTAATAGTCCCGCACCTGAACATCGACCACACAAACTCAATTTTGACCCTTGAGGGATTAAGATTTATTTATAAACTTAATACATAAGGAGGTTTTCATGAAAGTTGAAAAAATTCTTTTTCCAACAGATTTTTCAGAAGGTTCATCACTTGCACTGCATTATGCAAAGGATTTCACACTGCATTATGCTGCAAAGCTCTATATCCTTCATGTTGTATACGATATTTCAAAATCCACGGGCTTAAATATACCACACATATCATCAGATGAAGTTTGCAAAGAGTTAAGCCAGTGGGCAGTAAAGGAAATAGACAGATTCTGCAAAGATAAAATTCTGGAACTTCCAAATGTAGAAATAAAGGTAGTCCACGGTACTCCATGGGAAGAGATAATAAACTTTGCTGATAATGAAAAAATAGATATGATCGTAATGGGGACATACGGAAGAACAGGTCTCGAGAGATTGATCTTTGGCAACACCGCAGAAAGAGTTGTCAGGAGAGCGCCGTGCCCTGTCATGACAGTTAGAGTGCCTGTGCACAGAAACGCTACCAAATAGAATCAAAATCCATAAAAGCATTCCTCTCTGAGAGTGCTTTTATGGTGCTTCTTTTAATGCAACCGCCTATTACTTCCTGATGCAAAAGTAAGGTAAAATATACAGATATCTATAATGTTAATGTTTCCCTGAAATAAATTGAATCTTAACCATTACATAATTATATCCATACTATTTCATCTTCTTCTCGTTGTCTTTATGGGAGTTACCCACTCAACGACCAAGGATACGCCTGAAATATTCAATGTCAACATTGTACCTCCTCCCGAGACTGAGAAGCCACCAGTCATAAAGAAGATACCACTACTAAAAAGGAAGCTTATTCCTCCCATCATTAAGCCTCGAAGAAGACCAATTCCTAAAAAAGTAACACCCGATAATATGTATGGTACAGGAACATCTCATGACTCTAAAGGATCTGATTCAAAATCATCATCAAAAAAGACAGCAAAAGATAAAGACAAGGACAAGGAGCAGGACAAATTCGAGGCTTTTACATCAGACAAGCTTAAGCAGTTGCCAAAGGACAAAGATGGGTCAACTATTGTCCCCCCTTCCACCCTTTTTGACAAAAAAACCATAGAAAAATTTGCGAAAAAGGGCTCTAATGCCAGTAAGGGTCTCAGCTTTGACACATCAGGCTTTAAACACCGGGGATATATGAGAATGCTGAAAGAAAGAATAGAGAGTCTCTGGAAATATCCAAAAGATGCAGCAAGGTCAAAACTCTCGGGAGAACTTCGCATAAAATTCGTTATTAAGAAGGATGGAACTCTTGAGAGCGCCAATATTGTAAGAACATCCGGGCACATCAGTCTTGATGAAGCCGCAATCAAAGCTCTCGAGAAGGCCTCGCCATATTGGCCCTTGCCTGACGACTGGGAAGGAGAGACCCTCGAAATAACAGGTCATTTTATTTATGTTTATGGTATCACTCATGTTATGTAATATTATTAATTGCAAATTGTGCAGTTGAAGCTTAAAATAGAAAACACTTTTCATGTTTTATTTTTTCTTTTAAATTCGTGGGTTTGCTATCTCTTCATATAGCTAATCTGATAATATAATTTCTGA
>CAZVHL010000254.1:0-1946 GCA_964626925.1 uncultured Nitrospiraceae bacterium | reverse complement strand
CAGTTTAAGATTGAATTATACGAATAAGACTCTGTAGCATGGCACAAACTCGTGCGTGACATATACAATTGTTGACACATTACCTATTAAGGAAAGTGAAATGAGGACGATAAGATTGGGTTTTAAGGCTCTTGCGTCTACCAAACCTGCCTGCCGGCAGGCAAAAAAAAAGGACGTAATAAATTACGCCCTTCAAGGATATTGAAAAATACTGTACTACTTCAACTGTACGACTAAATCCAATTATTCGCTATTTACAAAAGCTTATTTTACATTTTTGCTATTCGATATGACCAACCTTATCATGTAACTCATCTAATATATTTATTTTGGATTATCTTTAACAGACAATTTATATTTATCAATTAAGTCATACAGTGTAGGTCTGCTGACTCCAAGTTCCTCCGATGCCCGCTTTATATTGCCCTTATGACTTCGAACAGCACTCTCGACAAGATCCATCTCCAGCCTTTTTCGAGCTTCCTTTAATGAAACACCTGAATATCTATTACGTCTTATATCATTACCATTCTCGTTCTCGAGACATTCATCAAGCCCCAGATCATGTGGCTCTATCATATTAGAGTCAGTCGTAATCAGAGCCTTTTGGAGTTTGTTTTCAAGTTCCCGCACATTGCCCGGCCATGAATATCTATCAATCGCATCCATTGCAGAACGGCTGAATCCTTTAACTTTTTTTCTATACATTGCCTTATATCTTTCAAGAAATGTATTTGCAAGAAGCTTGATATCAAATTCCCTGTCCCGGAGAGGCGGCATATCAATTGAAATGACACTTACCCTATAGAAAAGATCCTCTCTGAAATTACCTTCCTTAATAGCACTCTCAAGATCAATGTTTGTTGCAGCGATCACCCGCGTATCGATTTCTATATCATTTCTTCCACCGACTCTCTGAACTTTCTTCTCCTGCAAAAATCTCAATAGCTTTGCCTGAAGCCTTGTTGACATTTCTGCGATTTCGTCAAGGAATAGCGTCCCTTTGTCCGCGGACTCGAATTTCCCATTCTGTTGTGCATATGCTCCGGTAAAAGATCCTTTTTCGTGACCAAAAAGCTCAGACTCCAGCAGGGCTTCAGGTATCGCCCCACAGTTTATCGGAACAAAGAGTCCCTGGTTTCTTGCACTCTTATCATGAATTGCCCGGGCAACCAGTTCCTTCCCTGTACCACTCTCACCAGTAATGAGTATCGCTGCATCTGTCGTGGCAACTTTCTGAATCGTCTCAAATATTTTATGCATCTCCAAACTTTCCCCTATCATGCCGGCAAACCCTATTTCTTTTTCGATCATCCCATGGAGCTTATGGTTTTCTGATTCGATTTCGGATAAATAAAACGCTCTCTGAATTATCACCTGCAGTTCATTTATTTCAATAGGCTTAAGATAATAATCGTATGCTCCCATTTGAATCGCCTTCAATGCATTCTCCCTGTCATTGTTACCGGTCACTACAATCACCTTTGTGTCAGGGGAACCTTTAATGATTTCACGCAGACATGACATTCCTTCTTTTTCATTATTTTCTTCAGGAGGAAGTCCAAGATCAAGGGTAACAACTTTAGGCTGATGTTTATTAAACAGTTTTATGGCTTCATCCCTGTTTAAAGCCTGGAGGATTTCATAACCCTCCGGCAGCCCCCATTTCAACTGGGTCTGAATATCAATGTTATCTTCGATAATTAAGATCTGCTTCATTGTTTAAATTGCAGGGTGGTTAAACGTTTGATAACAAATTCATTATTGTTTTGCTCTTTCGCCTTTTGCCTTTAGCCTTCCGCCTTTTGCCCTATTTTACATATACCCAAGGTCTCGCAGTTTACCCATAATCTCTTCTTTGCCCTGTCCGCGGCCAGCCCTTTCATATGTGTTCTCAAGGTCCTGCTCCCATGCTGGTATGTCAGACATTTTTACTGTAGACCCTT
>CAZVHL010000253.1:0-1967 GCA_964626925.1 uncultured Nitrospiraceae bacterium | reverse complement strand
TAGTTTTGATGTTGTCCTGCGAAGTATTTTAGAATTTTTGCCCTTCAGGATCAGATGCCATCTCCATAAGGTCTTTATTTTCTCAATAGGCGCGGGGGCAGGTCCGAGTATATCAACACCTGTATGATCTATATTCCTGATTTTATTTTTTATCCCTTTTGCTGTTTTTCCCGCAGTATCCTTATTCCTGAAACTCAATATAATTCTGATTAATTTACTGAAAGGCGGATATGACAATTCCTTTCTTAAGACAATTTCCTTTTTATAAAAACCTATAACATCATGATTCACCACATAATCAAATACATAATGGTCAGGCTCATAAGTCTGTATATAAGCTATCCCCGGCAACTCGCCACGGCCTGATCTTCCTGCAAGCTGTGTGAAGAGCTGAAAGGCCCTCTCTGCTGTCCTGAAATCAGGAAGGTTCAGCGCTACATCTGCAGAAACCGCGGCTGAAAGTGTAACGTCAGGAAAATCATGCCCCTTGGCCACCATCTGAGTGCCCAGCAACAGATCGATTTTTTTATCCTCCATTTCCCTGACTATCCTGTAATGAGAAAGTTTTTTCTGCGTTGTATCCCTGTCCATTCGCTGCATCGACAGCTCAGGCAGTATTTTATGAAGCTCCTCTTCTATCCTCTGGGTTCCGGCACCAAGGTATTTAAAATTCCTGCTCTTACATTCAGGACATACTTTTTTAGGCTTGAGATATGAATTGCAATAATGGCAGTTTAATGTGTCAGAGTCTTTATGATAAATGAGAGTAATACTGCAGGCAGGACATTTGTAAGTGTACCCACAGTCAGCACATAAAAAAAAGGGCGAATACCCTCTTCTGTTGAGCATAAGCAGGGACTGGCGGCCGAATGCCGTATTTTCTTTTAAAACTTCAAGAAGCTTGTCAGAAAATGAAAAAGTTCGTCCAGCCTCTTTTGTCATGTCAATAATTTCTACCTTCGGTAGCGATTTCCTGTCTATTCTGTGCTCAAGTCTGAGATATCTGAATTTACCCTTTTTTGCATTGTAAAAAACTTCCATGGATGGGGTTGCCGAGCCAAGGATCACCTTTAATGTTTCAAGCTGTGAACGCGCAAGAGCAACGTCTCTTGCGTTGTACCTTAGACCTTCAAATTGTTTATAAGAAACCTCCTGCTCTTCATCTATTACTATCAGTCCGAGATTTTCAAATGGAGCAAATACAGCGCTTCTTACACCAACCACTACTCTGACATCGCCATTTCGTATTTTTTGCCAATTTATAATACGCTCACCCAAAGATAACCCACTATGATAAAAAACAACCTCTTCGCCAAAACTTCCTCTAAACCGGTCGATCATCTGAGTGGTCATTGCAATTTCAGGCACGAGAACAATAGCCGCTTTTTTCTCAGGCATTGATTTGATCGCATTTATATAGACCTCGGTCTTGCCGCTTCCTGTAACCCCATGAAGGAGAAACACTCCATCTTCCACCTTATTAATTTCGGTCAGTGCATCGTCTTGTTCTTTTGTAAGTTTCTGTATATTGCTCTTTTTTATGTCGGCATCATATGTGATCCTTGCTTTACCCGCCTTTTTTCCACTAAAAAAAGCTGATGGTACAGCATTTTTTAAAGCAAGCCCCGAACTTGACATATAATATTGGCCAACCCACTTAAGCAGATTCAGTAAATTTTCAGGAACGAGCGGGGCGTCATCCAGCACTTTATTAATTGTTTTGAAGATAATTGTCTTATTCCTGTAGGGGCGAGACATTCCCCGTCCTTGCAAAGGCGGATTATTTACTTCATCCCTGTTAATCCCAACAACGATCCCCACCTTTTCTTTTCGTTTAAATGGCACATGCACACGACAGCCAATGTTTATTGCTGGTTCAAGGTCTTTCGGAACTAAATAGGTAAACGACTCTGCGTTTATGGGGAAAAGGATATTTGCGTACATTTATGATTAGCCTACATTATTCA
>CAZVHL010000252.1:0-1972 GCA_964626925.1 uncultured Nitrospiraceae bacterium | reverse complement strand
ACACACACGATTTCGTGTTTCGAATCACGTCTTTTTTGGACAGATTTTGTCATCTTAGGTCTTAAAGCCAAAAACCTGCCTGTCTGCCCTGCCTACCGTCAGGCAGGCGTCAGGCAGGCACTGGAAGTCATAATTTTGACGATAATTAACAATGTAAACCATTATTATCCAAGGAGTTACGTCGGGCACGATATTTGTATATTCAGGGGATTAAATGACAATCAATATTATCTCACAAGATGAAGTAGATGCCTTGCTAAATGGCTTGGCAGACGGTGCAATAGGTACAGAAGATACAGAAGATTCAGTGCCATTGGAAGTCAGACCCTATGACTTCATCGAGTATAAAAGCACTGTCAGTAACAAAATGCCCGGTCTTGAGATTGTCAATCATAATTTTTCAAAACTTCTTAGAACTTCTATCTATAAATTCATGATGAGATACTTTGACATAAATATTCAGAAAATTGAGACGATGAAATACAGCGATTTCATCAGTACTGTAACTGTGCCTTCCAGTATGAATATCTTTACCATGGAGCCGCTTAATGGCGATGCACTGCTTGTACTTGAATCGCCTCTTGTATTTGCGCTTGTCGAAGGTTTCTTCGGGGGATCCGCCGTTCATTATATAAAGTCAGATGGAAGGGCCTTTACTCAGATTGAGAAAAGGGTAATCAGGAAAGTGGTTGATGTCATTCTAAAAGATATTGAATCGGCCTGGCAAGTTATATCCCCTGTTAAATCCAAATACGTAAAATCTGAGATGAACCCTCCGTTTGTTTCGATCGCTGCGCCTGACCAGAGCATAATCAATATAGAGGTTCAGTTAGTAATGGAAGATTTTTCAGGCAGAATGTCTTTATGCCTTCCCGATTCAATGCTGGAACCGGTAAAGAAGAAACTCTACTCGGGAATTCACAGCGATACATATAAATCGAATCTCCGGTGGCAGCATGTATTAACAAAGTCTTTAATGAATACTAGTCTGCATATTTCAGCAGACCTTGGAAAAATTTTAATGAATTTTGAAGATCTCTTGAATCTGAAAAAAGGCAGCATACTCAATCTTAGCCAATCTGCATCTGATGAACTTGTTATAAACATAGAAGATTCACCCAAATTTAAGGGCATACCCGGAGTTTGTAAGGGTAAGCATGCAGTTAAACTGTCGGGATCAATAAATTAAACGTATGAACCGTTATAAATTGAAATTGAGTTGCCAGGATAAGAAAGGGGAGGTTATTTCATGACAGAAGACATCCAGCAGCATGAATTCGAAAATCTCAAGGAAGAAAAGAATGAATCAACTGCAGGCCGTGATATTAATTTTCTCCTTGATATACCGGTTGAGCTTACTGTTCAGCTGGGTACTACAAAGATGTTGATTAAGGAGCTTTTGCAGCTTGGACAGGGCTCGGTTATTGAACTGGAAAAACTGGCAGGAGAACCAATGGAAATATATGCAAATAGCAGACTCGTAGCCAGGGGTGAAGCGGTAATCGTAAACGAAAAGTTTGGAGTAAAACTGACAGATATCATCAGTCCCTCAGAAAGGTTAACGCAGCTAAAGTAAGGATTATGAATATGGAAATTACAGAGCCAAAAGCAGTTAAAACAATAGTTATCGCAAGTGGTAAAGGAGGGGTAGGCAAAACTAATATTACAGCAAATTTGGCAGTTGCATTAAGCAAAACAGGCAAGAAAGTGCTTGTATTTGATGCTGATCTCGGGCTATGCAATATTAACGTCCTTCTGAATCTGACAACCAAATACACTATCCAAGACTTGTTCATGGGAGAGTTGAGGCTTAAGGACATTATTGTTGATGGACCAGGTGGGATAAAAATACTTCCTGCAAGTTCCGGCATTCAGGAGCTTACCGCACTGGATGAGTTTCAGAGATTAAGACTTATTGAGGAATTTGAATTATATGATGAAGATGTTGATTACCTTTTAATTGATGCGCCAT
>CAZVHL010000251.1:0-1987 GCA_964626925.1 uncultured Nitrospiraceae bacterium | reverse complement strand
AGGGAATACCGTGGGCTGCCATAATCTTTGTAAGGTCTTTTCTGTGCTGCAGTTTTCCTGGGATAACATCACCTGCAGGGCAGGTGGTTGTGTCGGCTCCAAAAGGTGTTGCACTGGAACGCTGTATCCCTGTGTTCATATAGGCACCGTTGTCATAACATACATACATCATGTCATGCCCGCGCTCCATAGCTCCCGAAAGACTCTGAAAGCCGATATCATACGTTCCGCCGTCTCCGCCAAAGGCGATAAACTTAACCTGTCTGTCATCAATCTTGCCCTGTTTTACCAGTGACCTGTACATCGCCTCGACTCCCGAGATTGTTGCAGCGGCATTTTCAAAGGCGCTGTGAATCCAGGGAATCTTCCATGAAGTATACTCCTGAATGCATGATGAAACCTCGAGACATCCAGTGGCATTGGAAGCTATAATTGGATAATCAGTTGCCATAAGCACCTGCTTGACAATGATCGGCGCTCCACAGCCTGAACACATTCTGTGTCCATGAGTAAACCGGTCTTCTCCCTTTGCAAGTTCTCTTAATCTGAGTGGTTTAGTAGTCATTTTATTACCTCACAAAATTTAAATTCCAAATTCCAAATTCCACTTTTTATTCTCTAAGTCCAATATAATCTTTAATGGTTTCGACTTTTCCTGTTTCAGCAATCTTTACCAGCTCATCCAGGACCTGCTCTGCCTGGTTAGGCAGGTAGTCTCTTCCGCCAAGCCCGAAGATCTTGTTTATCACGGCAGGCCTGGTGTCCATGGATATGACAGCTCCGGTTATTTCAGAAAATAATGGTCCGTAGCCACCAAAAGAATCCGCCCTGTCAAGCACAGCGATTGCCTTCAGATGCTTCAATGCGTCCGCAATTTCCTGATAGGGGAATGGTCTGAACATTCTCGGTTTCAGAAGTCCTGCCTTTATGCCTTTGTCCCTGTACTGGTCGATGATATCCTTGGTTGTTCCTGCTGCCGAACTCATGACTACTATCGCGATTTCAGCATCTTCGAGTCTGTATGTTTCAAACAGATCGTATTTTCTTCCAGTCATTTTTTCAAATTCAGCGGCAATATCCAGTACAACACCCGGAACTTTAGTCATGACTTCATGCTGGGCCCTCTTGTAGTCATGGTACATATCTGCAAGAATCAGTGGACCGTAGCTTTTGGGGTTATCAATATCAAGCAAAGGATTTACTGCTTCAAATTTTCCTACGAAATTCTTAACCTCAGCATCATCAATATATTCAACTCTTTCGATTGAGTGACTGACTATAAAACCGTCCATGCAGACCATGGCCGGAATCCGTATGTCAAGGTGCTCCGCGATCCTGAATGCCTGAATGGTGTTATCGTATGCCTCCTGGGCGTTTTCTGAATAAAGCTGTATCCATCCGGTGTCACGCGCGCCCATACCGTCTGAATGGTCGCCGTGGATATTAAGAGGAGCTGACAGCGCCCTGTTTACCAGGGGCATGACAATCGGGAGCCTTGTTCCTGCTGCGATATAAAGCATCTCCCACATAAGCGCCAGACCCTGTGATGAGGTTGCTGTTGCGACCCTTCCGCCTGCAGCTGCCGCACCGATACATGCGCTCATTGCACTATGCTCACTTTCAACCAGCACAAGCTCTGTATCTACTTTACCGTCCGAGACAAAGCCTGAAAATCTCTGCATCAGATCCGTGGCCGGTGTAATTGGGTACGCGGCGCATACATCAGGGTTGATCTGCCTGAAGGCCTCTGCGCATGCTTCATTTCCGGTAACTGCAACTATTGTACCCATTTATTTGCCCTCCTCTTCCATTACGATCGCTTTCTTGCCCTTTTTGCCAGGGCATTCGAGGGCGCAGATTCCACAGCCCTTGCAGTAATCATAATCAAACTCAGCTCTCTCCGCTTTCGCGCCTTTTCCCGTTTCTTTAATTGTTACTTTAACCGACATGTCGGGACAATACATCCAGCAAAACATGCACTGGATAC
>CAZVHL010000250.1:0-1989 GCA_964626925.1 uncultured Nitrospiraceae bacterium | reverse complement strand
CCTATACCGGCTTCACCCGGATTACCGCTTGAGGCACCGTCACAATTCATCACTGCATAATGCTTTTGGTCTCTGCTATCAGCAGACGCATCAGCAGCTTTAAATAACTCTTGTTGGAATTTCTTTTTTTGCTTATGAGAGTTGCCAGTCATTAAGACGGCGTGGGGGCTTCCTGGGGTTTATTATCAGATTGATCAGAGTCTTTAAAATACAGGAACCTCTTGCAATAATAACATTTGTGAATATCCCCAGTTTCTTTTATGTCATTATACAACTGCGGTGGAATATTGGTATGGCATCCAAAACAAAACTCATCTTTTGTCTCGACTACTGCAAGCCCGCCCAATCTTTTCAGAAGAGTCTTATATTGAGTATAAATATCATCATCCAGTTTTGATGTAAAATCTTTCCGCTTTGCCCTTAATGTTTCCAGTTCGGATTCCAGTTTACCCTTTTCCTCATTAATCAGTTTTTCCTGTTTATTAAATTCAGCCTCAGCCTCTTTAACCTTGGCCCCCTCCTTCTTGACTTCATCAGCAAACTTTTCTATATCTTCCATGAGATTCAGGATCTCGTCCTCTATCATATATTTGTTCTTTTCGAATGATTTTATTTCCTTCAGATGTGCTTCATATCCCTTGTTCGTTTTTATTTCACCGCTTTTAGCCTTCACTTTAGTAATCTTGTCCTGAAGTTCATCCAGTGCAATGTCCTTATCCTTTTTCTTTTTAGTTAATACATCTGATTGAGTTTTAAATTTATGAAAGGCGTCTTGAGCTTGTTTAAGGGGGATTCTAAATTGATCTAATTTTTCTGGATGTAATTCAACTTTCTCAACATATGAGAGAATAAAGGAGTCTATCTCCTGGAGATCAACTAAAAGTTTTAGTTGTTCGTTCAATTCCTCCTCCAGGAATGATGATTATTGATAGTCTGATATTTTTAAAATTAATATTCATTATATATTGCCTATCCAGCACTCAAATTAATGGTGGGCCCACCAGGACTCGAACCTGGGACCAACCGGTTATGAGCCGGTAGCTCTAGCCAACTGAGCTATGGGCCCTGAAACGTTCAAAGCCGACAAGACATTCTATGATAAAACGCTTAAAAAAGTAAACTCTGCAGAAAAGAGATTCGGAATCAAATATCCTTCCATATTGCAACCTGCTGATAGAATTTACATCTTTTGCAGTCACCCAGCTTCTGCGCAATAGCACCGCTGACTTTCTGGCCACAAAATGTGCCGGCTATGACCCAACAGATTCTACCGTAATTCGGATAGGCAGGGCATCTCATACCCGCTGCACCTTCAGTATTTTTAACACCACATTCATGAAACTCCCAGCACTTGACCATTTCTCCATTTTCCATGTTTTGATATGGAAACAGTATTTTTACAGTTGTACCTTTATCCAGTTCACTTTCCGCAAATATCAAACCGTAATGCTCGTCCATTATTTTCTTGCAGATGGCAAGACCTAAACCTGTTCCAACGCCAATTTCTCCTGAATTATAAAATGGTTCAAAAATCATATTTACCGCCTCATCCGTCAGGCCAGGGCCTGTATCTGAAACCTCTACCACTACATAACCAACTTCAAACATGCGCTGCATGTAAGTATTAAGCGTCAGTGTACCACAAGAAGGCGTTACTTCTATTGCATATGAAACAAGATTATTTACTGCTTGCTTGACCTGAATCCGATCAATAAGAACTTGCGGAAGCTGATCACCAAGTGTCATTTTAATATTTAAAGATTTCTCTTTGCATAATGTTTCTAATGCTCCCATAGATTCCTCTGCTATACTATTTATATCCTGATATTCCATATCTGACTTTGGCTCTCTTGAAAATGTCAGCAGATCTTTAAGAATTCGTTCTAACCTGTTAACCTCTGTTACTATGACCTCTGCATATTCTTTCTCTTTTGTCTCACCCTGTAATTTTTTGTTTAAGCGCCTCGCAAATCCTCCGATGGAAGTCAA
>CAZVHL010000249.1:0-1995 GCA_964626925.1 uncultured Nitrospiraceae bacterium | reverse complement strand
CTCCGACAATCAGCAGACTCTTTGGAATTGAATCGGGATTTATCGCATGGTCACTCGATAAGATCCTTTTCCCATCGAACGGAAATACCGGAATCTGGGCTGGTCTGGATCCAGTAGAAATAATTATTTTATCTGTCTCTATATCGATAGAAGAACCCTCATTCTGGCTGACCTGTATCTTTCCCGGGGAAACTATAACGCCTCTGCCTTCAACCAGATTTACGCCCCATGATTTAAAAAGAGCGCGTATGCCTTTTACCTGAGTGCTTACTACCTTGTTTTTCCTCTCTACGATTTTATCTATATTAGGTGAAATTGTGCCGTTCAATTCGAGTCCAAAGGCTTTTGCATTCCTGGTCTTGTGTAACACTTCTGCTGATGCAATCAGCGTTTTGGTAGGAATACATCCCCAGTTAAGGCAGGTACCTCCAACTTCACTTGCTTCTATTACCGTTACGTCCGCGCCAAGTTGAGCTGCCCTTATGGCTGCTACATAACCGCCGGGACCGGCCCCCAGAATCGCAACCCTCATTATTTAAGCTTTGCCTCTTCTTCAAGGTATGTCTCGTAATCAGGTGCATCCATCAGACTGTCCAGTTCTGAGTTATCTTTAATTTCGAGAACCGCTATCCATCCCTTGCCGTACGGGTCTTCATTGATTATTTCCGGTTCATCCGTAAGATTTTCATTGAATTCAATAACAGTGCCACTTACAGGACTTATCACAGAGGATGTAGCTTTTGTTGATTCTATCTGTGTCAATTCTGTTCCTGCTTCAACCTCTGATTCCAGTTCTGGTATATCAATATATACAATATCCCCAAGTGATTCCTGCGCATAGAAAGTTATCCCGACTGTTGCCCTGGTTCCTGAAACTTTTACCCAGGTATGTTCTTTGTGATATTTAGCATCATCAGGGTTCATTATGCCCTCCCAGACTTATTATTAATCCATTAATATTGTTAAATACGGTGTGTGAAATTCTATACAGAGAAAAATGCTTTTGTCAAGAAAAGATATTAATTCTTGATCAGTCTGTCAATGAGTTTTTTAGAACCTGCACCGGTCCATTTCTGGGAACCTGTAAATTTGTATTGAACTATCCCGCTGCGATCAATAAGAAATGATGATGGCAGGCCCACTACACTATATTTTGATGCTACCCTGCTGTCCGAATCAGAGAGTATGATAAAGTCAGACGGAACCTTTTTTAAATATTTTTTAACCGCTGACACCGATCTGTCGATCGAGACAGATATAATGATCAGCTCCCTGTCTTTATATTCAGAATAAAGAGCGTTAAGGTGAGCCCTTTCTTTTCTGCAGTATGGACACCATGTAGCCCAGAAGTTCAGTAGTATTGGCTTACCCTCAAAAGATGAAAGATTTATTGCAGTTCCAGAAATATCTCTCAGTGTAAAATCAGGTGCTTTGGTGCCTATCAGTTCAGAAATCGGCCATGGTTCAAACGCATGGCTACTGTTTTGTGCCGGAAAAAAAGACACGGTCAGACAAAACACCAATGATGTTATCAGTATTTTCAACATGATTTACAGATCATATTGTATATTTTTTCATATAGATAGACAAGTTTAATACATCTGGATTTAAAGCGATATTAACAGGATATTAGAAACTTCTTTATAAGGAAGACAAATATTTAATGAAGAACCAGCTCTATTTCCGGCATTCTCTCTTTAAAGGCAACTCCAATACAGTCACTTTCGCACTCAACACAGTATCCAACACAGCGAAGCACAATTTTTTTGCCCTCTATCCCGACTAGTTCGACAGAACTGTCATGAGACTCCAGAAGCCAGTTTAAATTATGGATAATACCTAAGGCTTTAATTTCAATATCATTCATATTAATTTGAGTATTTCTATGTCAACACTTACTCTCAATGCAAATGAATAATTAAAAATAAAGAATACTAATTAAGGATAGTTATAGAATATCATTAATTGAATTAAATTTTATAGTCGTCAATGTCC
>CAZVHL010000248.1:0-1998 GCA_964626925.1 uncultured Nitrospiraceae bacterium | reverse complement strand
TCTTCAAAATTATATAACCAGAAAACAGGATCAAGCCCCCTCCGAGCAACGCCTGAATCCCCGGCACTTCATGGAAAAAAATCAGTGCCAGAATTGTCGCCCCGACAGGTTCAACATAGCCCAGAATTGCGGCCTCATTTGCTTTGACGCTTTTGAATCCCTGAACATAAAGCAGTGGGGCGATGGTTGAGTGGACGATGCCCATTGTTAAAAGATATGGCAGAGTATTCATCGACAGACCTGTTTCGAGTACAAATGGAAGCAGTACAATTGCAACAATACCGTTTTGTACGAATATTATGAATAGAGCAGAGTAGAGTGGCGCTATTCTTCTTATAATGATGATCAGTAATGCATATGCAAGTCCGGACATGGCGCCTGCGATAATTCCCAGGTTTTCATTGCTTCCATGTAACAGCTCTGCTGAAGGATTTTTCCATCCGAGAATGAACCACAAGCCCAGGGAGGAAAGAGAAATAGCCAGCCAAGCGGTCTTCTGAATTTTTTCCTTTAATAATAATGGGGCCAATATTGCTACAAAAACCGGAGCTGTATAGTGTGTAAGCACAGCGTTTGCAATGGTAGTATTCCTGAAGGCAAAATAGAAAAGCAGCGCGTTTGCAATAAAACAAAGGGGGGCAAGCACGAGAAAGACGGCGCTCCTCGAGTTGCTTTCCGCATGCCGCGCCTTTTTAAACTGTCCTGCTGATATCAACAGGAAAAATTGCAGGAACCCGGCGATAGTGGAAGCATAAAATATAATGTAATGGTTGGGCAATTCGATTTTACGGATGAAAATCCCGAGAGAACTCCAGATAAGAATTGCAATTACTATTTTTAAATAACCCATAATTCAGAATATCAAACATTATCAGCAAATTTTTTTTTCAGAGCTTTTTCTACTACTGCCGGAACCAGTCCGGTTACAGATCCCCCGAATGATGCAACTTCTTTGACCAGTGTTGACGACAGAAAGGTGTAGTCCTGACTTGGCATCATGAAGACGGTCTCGATATTCGCATGAAGCCGTCTGTTCATAAGGGCGATCTGAAGTTCGTATTCAAAATCTGATACAACCCTGAGCCCCCGAATAAGTGCAACGCTCTTTCTTTTTTTTGCATAATCAATCAGGAGGCTGTCAAATGATTCAGCCTGTGTGCCTCTGATTTTTATGATGGACTTTATAATTAAATTCAGTCTTTCTTCAACAGTGAACAAAGGCAGTTTGTTCTGGCTTGGCGCTACAGCGACAATGACTTTGTCGAATATTTTAAGAGTTCGTTTGATCAGATCTATGTGACCATTGGTAATTGGGTCAAATGTTCCCGGATATATTGCTGTCTTTTGCATTAAATCCCCCTTAACAAGATATTGTAAATTATAATGCAGAATGAATTTATTATTGTTGTGTTTCCTGCATTATCAGGTTGACTCATAAAAACTCAGAACTGTATCGCCATATTTATAATCTTTAATTTTATGCAGTCTGTCAAATCTGTCAGGCAACTTTTTTTTGGTAAAATGTTCTGCTATAACAATACCTTTATGTTCGAGAATAGTTGACTTGTCGATAGCAGACAGTGCGTGCATTATTTCATCTGTATGGTAAGGTGGATCAAGAAATATAATATTAAAAGTCAGATTATCCAGCTCTGCTTTTTCGATAAAAGAGATAGCCTTTTTTGTTATAACACGAGTTTTTTCAGAAATACGTAGTTTGGTGGATATTTCGCCTATGCCTTTTGCTGTACGTTTGCTTGCCTCCACAAATACCGCATTTGAAGCCCCATGTCTGATCGCTTCTATCCCCACTGTTCCGGTGCCTGCATAAAGATCGAGAAACCTGGCATCTTTTACCTGATCCCTAAGTATATTGAAAATAGCTTCCATGACTTTATTAGATGTTGGTCTTAAACTTTTTTGTTTTTGAGACGGCTTCATTCGTGATTAAATGAAGATTAACATAGTGCCAGGATTATTAAAACAGTTTATCAGGAG
>CAZVHL010000247.1:0-1998 GCA_964626925.1 uncultured Nitrospiraceae bacterium | reverse complement strand
CCTGTCAAGCCAGAGGTCGCGGGTTCAAGTCCCGTCCACCCCGCCATATAACGCCTTTTTTCCTTAATTATTGGAATACCCCTCCCCTAAATATTATCCGGATGTTTCAATCAGATTCTCAGGCTGTGTATAATACAGAATTATTTTTTCACATTTTGAAAAAGCGAATGTTAACTTTCGCAAATTTACTTATCTGAATTAATCATGAAAATTGCTCTTATAGTTCCCAGAAACGGATCTGACAAGGAAAAAAACTTTTATGATTATCGATATTACTCGAAGTTTTTATTGTCAAAAAAGTATTTTTCCTACCTGCTTGCCATTCCCACGCTGTTATCTCTTACGCCTCCGGAACACGAGGTCAGGGTCTTTGATGAAAACATTGAAGACATTGACTACGACTGGAACGCAGACCTTGCAGGAATTACGGTCAGAACCATGTTTGCAAACAGGGCGTATCAGATATCTGACACATACCGAAATAAGGGTGTCAAAACAGTGCTGGGAGGAATTCATCCTTCCATGTGTACTGATGAAGCCCTTCAGCATAGTGATGCGGTGGTAATTGGAGAGGCTGAACAGGTCTGGTCTGATCTTCTGCATGATGCCGGGAACGGGGGACTTAAAAAAACATACAGGGCTGATGGCAAGGTTGACCTGAAAGCTTATCCAACACCAGTCAGGACGAAGATTGCAAGAGACAGGTATCTCATCGATCTGGTGCAAACCACAAAAGGATGCCCATTCCATTGCGAGTTCTGCTCGGTACATGCCTTTGACGGGCAGAGAATCAGAAATAAAACAGTAGACCAGGTAGTTCAGGAAATAAAGGATATAAGTATGGAGGAGGGTAAATACAAAAAGAGGGCCATTCTCTTTGCGGATGATAATATCCTGGCAAACAGGAAATATTCCCGTGAGCTATTCAAAACACTGAAGCAGTACAACCTTAACTGGTCATGCCAGGCATCAATTAATATTTCCAGGGACGAAGAGACACTGAGACTGATGAGGGATGCTGGATGCGGTGCCGTATTTATAGGGCTTGAATCCATTTCTGAGGAAAATCTCACTCGTATGGACAAGGGCGTTAACCGCAGGCACGACTTCATTACGGCCATTCAGAAGATTCAGTCTTACGGGATGCTTGTGCATGGTTCCTTTATCCTGGGATATGATTTTGATACAAATGAATCCTTTGATGAATTGATCGAATTTGTTAATGAAGGTAAACTTCTCAGTCCCATCATTAACATACTTACTCCATTTCCGGGAACAAAACTATATGACCGCATGGAGCAGGAGGGGAGGATACTCCACAAGGACTGGAGCAGGTATGATTCAAAGAATGTAGTATTCAAACCAGCGTTGCTCAGTCCCGAAGAGCTTCTGGAGGGTTACAGAAAGGTGCTGAGGGGGATATATTCATTTGATGTGATCTATGAAAAACTGAAATATTACTGGGATACTGATTTCTGGAAAGATGCTAATGCAAAGGATCCCGTAAAAATGAAATATCGCATTCTTTTTGCAATCCGGCTTTGCTCTCTCCTTTTCTCAACCAATATGAGCAGGTCAAAGTTTATACTTAAGATACTGCCGAAAGTATTCAACAAAAGGGTAAGGGTATCAACGATCCTTTCTCTTCTGGCCTATAACGATTTTGCTTATTCAGTGTAATTGTTGTCCCGTAGTTGTCGACAATAACTGACATTCTACTGATTAAGCATCTCCAGTTTTGACCTTTCCGAAAACAGATAATGGCATCATGCAATTCCCCTCTGAAACAGGGGCAAAAAAAAATATTAAAATAGTGAAAAAAACTGTTGATAAAAATATTTAAAAAGTGCAGAGTATTAGAGAAATTAATACAGGGTAAACCTGAAAAAAGGAGGAGGTAAGAATGGCGAAGAAAAAAGCTGTTAAGAAAAAAGCTGCAAAGAAGAAGGTAGCCAAGAAAAAGACTGCAAAGAAAAAGGTTGCTAAAAAGAAGGTAGC
>CAZVHL010000246.1:0-2038 GCA_964626925.1 uncultured Nitrospiraceae bacterium | reverse complement strand
GCAATTGAGACCGGCAATGATGGAGTATCAACTACCCCTCCGCTAAGTGGCGTATAGGCATATACTCCGCCAGATGACGGCAGTTTTGCCACAACAGGAACTTTTTCACTGGTAGATGTGTCCCAGGCATGTTTCTGTTTATCAATCATTTTAAATACACAGGAGTTCCACATTGGAAGATTGGTTGCTATGCGGACACAATTATTACCTTCTACAAAAATACTTTGATCTGCAGCTTCTTTATTTGATGCCTGTAGCGAGCCCTTGACAGAATAAAACCATGAGCTTCCTTTTTCATGAATGAAATAGAAGTCCTTTCCATTAGCATTCGCTACAGCATTAGGTGTTAACACCTCAATCGAAGCATTCGATCCTGATATAGTCCTGATTTTCCCTCTAAACAGATCTACCTTGCCCTGACCGGATATTCCTGCTCTCGAACCCGGGGCAAGTCTGATTTTAGTGCCATTTGTAAGTGTAATTTCTGCCCGGGAATTACTCTTGGTTCTAATAATGTCCCCGGGGGAAATAGCGGCATTAACATCTACAGGTACAGTTAACTCCATCCCCTTTTTTAGTATGTCGACCCTGCCATCAGCAAAGGTAATTTTGCCTATTTCCGCAGCAGTAGCACCGGATATTGCACATAATAATAGTGCAATCATTGAAAATATTGAAAAAAATCTTAATCTCATGTTAAACCTCCCTTTATAATCAATTATCTTTTTAAATTAAAAATGAAATATAAGTCAATAAATCGAATCTAATATTTAAGCAATAAACATCAATCCCGCTTTATATTTTCTCTGGTAAGGTTCTACCCATCGCACCATAGCTAAGACAGGAATGTTCACATTAATATCTTTAAGAGGTAACATAACCTTAAAAACCTCATGCTCCCTGAGGGGTTTGTTAACTACTAAACAGATCCCCCTCTCACTGACATCCATAGTAGATCCAGCTAAACTCTTTCCCGCTTCACTCGACTCAACTGTTGATAAACCAGCGTAGCATTTAACTTTACTGTCAGACACTGTTCTCATGCATTCCCGGCGTTCAATCATAATATTTATTTTACATTACTGATTTTCTGAGTCAATTCCCCTATGCTGGGGGGATTTCTATATCATGACAGCTTATTTATATCCAGATAACAAATAACTATTTGACATATAACGTTTTTTTTTATATATTAATAAATAGCAATCCGAATACAAATCTTTTATCTATTCACCCTGATTATGAAACTGCCGTCTAACGATTTTTTAAACCAAATAATTTTAAACCGTTCTTCAGTTGGCATTGTAATTCTCGACAATAACTACAATATTCTATATTTAAATGATGAAGCGCATTCAATTTTTTCTGCCATTCTGGCAAAAGATCTTTCCTTGGATAAAAGCAATCCTTCTCAATTCAACAAATTAGTTATCAGTACCATAAAAAATAATTTGGGCGATTTATCAGAACTGTCATCCGCCTGCATTTCCCACCCAAACAACGATTCCACATATGCCTTGAGAACACTGCCATTATTCGAACCTGATAACAAAAGGAGTTCCTGCACTCTGATTATGATAGAAGGTGTTACCATGCATCATAAATTCGACATCAAGACTGTCCAGAAAAAGTTCGGATTTACCAAAAGGGAAACTGAGGTAACCTTTTGCCTTACAAAAGGGTTTACCAACAAAGAAATTGCGCAGGCTCTTTCCCTTTCCCCGGAAACTGTCCATGGCTACGTTAAGCAGATCATGAAAAAAATGAGAACAACCACCCGGGCCGGAATAGTTGGAAAGGTTCTCCCTTGACCTACCTCCAGTAATCCAGTTAACTAATATCTCCATTCAATTCCTATGCTGTAAACATTTCTACTATAATCATATAAAGCAATGTTTGAGTCATCCCTTACGTGGTTATAAAGAAACTGCACGTCAAGATTGTTCTGTAACCTGTAGTAGAGAAGAGCAAACGCGTCATATATATAATCTGTTCTGAATACTCCGAACGTTGTATGTTTTTTCTGGTAATCGTGATA
>CAZVHL010000245.1:0-2039 GCA_964626925.1 uncultured Nitrospiraceae bacterium | reverse complement strand
GGGCTAAATAGTCTTTTCCAGAAATAGTTTGAGAGATTGGCTTCTAGCAGGATGTCTCAATTTTCTCAAGGCTTTTCCTTCCAGTTGCCGTATTCGCTCTCGTGTAACTTGAAATTGCCTGCCGACTTCTTCCAGAGTTTGCGAGATACCGTCTTCAATACCAAAACGTTTTCTAATGATTTCTGCTTCTTTTATAGTGAGACTGTTAATAACTTTTTTTATCTGGGATTTCAATTCCTTCTGAATAACTGTGTCCAGAGGAACTAGAACTGATTTGTCTTCTATAAAGTCTTCCAGATGACTGTCTTCATCCCCTCCGATAGGGGTTTCTAACGATATCGGTTCTCTGCAGATTTTCATTATTGCCTTTACTTTTTCTACGGTCAACTCCATTTTAGCAGCAATTTCCTCGATCTTTGGCTCTCTGCCAAGTTCCTGAACAAGGTTCTTCGAAATCTGCATGAGCCTGTTGATCGTCTCTATCATATGAACCGGAAGCCTAATGGTCCTTGCCTGGTCTGCCAGCGCCCGTGTTATAGCCTGTTTTATCCACCAGGTTGCGTATGTGCTGAACTTAAAACCTCTCTTATAATCAAACTTGTCGACAGCTCTCATAAGTCCAATATTTCCTTCCTGAATGAGGTCGGACAGACTCAGTCCTCTGCCGATATATTTTCTGGCTATGCTTATAACCAGTCTCAGATTTGATTCTGTGAGTATTCTTTTTGCCTCAGCAATGTCTTTCTGGTTGTCATTGATTAATTTCAACGTCGGCGCAATTTCGGTACTATTGAGCCCCAATTCTGATTCTGATAGTGTCAATTCATTCTTTAGTTGTCTGTAATCATTATGCAAGGCTTTATTCTGATCAGGATCAATTTTTGTTTTGGCAGGTCGATTGTTCCCGTTTTTACGCTTTGTTTTTCGACAGAGTCTGTTGAGCGTTGTCTGAATACTGACTGCTTTTATGGATATACTTGCGTGCAACTCTGCCATTGTTTTATAACGGACTAAAAATTTCTCTAATATTTTATCCTGCAGGTTCAGACAGAAAAAAACATTGACTATCTTCTCACTGCAATTTGCGAGTTGGGTTATATACAATGCATAATTCTGATTACTGGTTTGCTTAATCCTGTAAACTTCTCTTTTTTGGGATAATTTTCTTAATAACTGTATATTTTTTAAAAAATTATTGATAATGCGATTTTTAGCAACAGGAGATAAATCTTTTGAAATGGAGCAAATAGTATTGATAGAATTTTTATTTGTCTTGAGTGGGCTGGTAAAATCCAGGATTGATCTAACTGCAAAGGGAGCTTGGAAAATAATTCTGTTTATATTTTCTTTGCCTTTCTCGATTATTTTTGCCATTTGTACTTCACCTGTCTTTTTTAAGAGGGGGAGGACTTTCATGTCACTGAGATACATTCTTATTGGATCGTCTGAACTAAAATTGATGGAGTGAGTGATGCTTTTTCGTTTGAGGCTGGTTTCTTCTAATCCTTCCAAAGAAACATTACTGTATCTAGTGGTTGCCTTTTCAGGCCTCGTACAATTTGACTGATTTTGCATGTTTTCCTCCCCCCAGCATATCTAATAATTTAGATTTCCTGATTGAATCTATTCCTGCGATCTCTGCACAAAGTTTGAACCCTTCACCATCAAAAAATTCCTTACTTTCATATTCATAATCATGACTCAAGAGGTCCTCGAAAGACTGAAGAATAATCGCTTCCGCAAGACTCTCTATTCCCATGGATGCTCTCCTGTAATTCTTAATTATGTCCAAAGGTCAAACCTTGTATTCATTATAGATCTCTTTTCTTACAGGACAGTTACATGTCTGGGAATGACCAAAAGGTATTCTGTATTCGCAGTTTGCATTGAAATTCATGGCCTTTACAAAATGTATTTTGCCGTCAGAACAGTCGTCAATATCACAAAGACAATCTCTCATGCCGTTCAGGCAGGAAAAACTTCCTCTGCATTTAGTAGCATCAAGAATCGATTTGTTGCTTACCTTAAATTTCATTTTT
>CAZVHL010000244.1:0-2043 GCA_964626925.1 uncultured Nitrospiraceae bacterium | reverse complement strand
GTGACATCCTCGATGCTGACAGATAGGGGTAGCCGGTTTTTGGAGAGGCCGATTTCGCCTTTTTTCAGAAGAGATTTAATATGCTCATGAGATGATATATCAAAACCGTATTTTCCCCTGATTTCATCTTCATTTAGTTCCTTCTGTTCAGGTTCTGTGCTCTCAATGTTTTTAATTTTAAAGGAATTCATGTCAGGCATTATCGCTTCTTTTCCCTTGAGCACCCTCCCAACAATTCCTTCATGGTTCATCGCAAAATCATATACAACCGGATCAATCACAAAGGGGAGAGAAGAGATATATTTCTGTTTGAGTTCTTTCATGATCCCGGCAACTTTATCTTTAAATTCTTCCCTGATTTCAGGGTCAACGATAAATGCCATTCCACCGCCTGACATCCCTCCAAGCATTAGAAAACCCCAATACTGTTCTTTATATTCCTTTTTCACCCTGTTAATTAAGTCTGATGTAAATGCATTATTTACCCAGGGAATTATATGCTGTGTAGCTTCTTCCCAGTCCATTGTTGTAAGTTTTCCCAGCTCTTTCATGTCTCCGGCTTTCAAAGCCTGAACTATTTCATCGTACAACTTTATGCTGTTAAGTCGGGCAGTCCACTCACCGGTATATTTAAGAAGATATTTCTCGGTAACCATTTCCAGAATAGGGCCTACATCCTGAGAGATTCCACCATGAACCAGCACCATCGAATCAATAATCTTTTTTTCTATATCTTTAGAGAACTCTTTTCTATTGAAAACATTGTGCTCCGGGAGCAGACACCCGGTGCTGACACCAAATTCAGGGTCTCCCTTTTCAGCGACTCTGCCTGTTATGACTTTCATGCCAGGCCACAGACCTCCTGAATCCTGCCAGCCGCCTCCTGACCCACCAAGCCATTCACCGAGGATTGCCCGGGAAGCAACCACTCTTCGCTCATTTTCTTTCAGTGGCCCTGTCTCTTGCTCAATCTGTCCGCTGAACCGCATAAGACGGGTGATAATTGCGGCAAGCAATGTGGTGCTTACAGCCATTCTCGATCCTTTGGGTATGCCATTAACTTTTGTTGTTACTTCAATTCCACCGGATTTATTCAATAGTTTCAGTAAAATATCTTTCAACCGGATATTACTGTGTTCAAAGCATGGCGGCACTATGCCTGATGCCACCACGCCTGCTTTTAACAGGGAGAGATAATCATTGCCGAAATTAAAAAGTTCCTGCAGTGATGAAACTTTTTTAGATGAATTCAGATCAATAGAAATTAAATGAATAACCGGTTCTTCTATGAATCGGCAATAACATTCGCATGGAGGCAGTATCGATTCTTTACTTCCATGAATTCTGAGGTCAACAGAGAGATTTACCACTCTTGCCCCTTGAGGAAAGTCCATCCCAAGAAAAAATATGTCCGACCATCCACTGTGAGAAGGGTCCAGTCTTACAGGCGCTACATCTATTCCCA
Organism: uncultured Nitrospiraceae bacterium; assembly: GCA_964626925.1. Lineage (GTDB taxonomy): Bacteria > Nitrospirota > Thermodesulfovibrionia > UBA6902 > UBA6902 > CAZVHL01. The sequence goes on along the minus strand of CAZVHL010000244.1, from coordinate 578 downwards.
CCGGATAACTGCCGGTTGAAGAATCAGCTGTTGTCATGTGAGGGGAAACCAAGAAAGGGTACTCATTCAAATCAATTATATTATATAAGTGATAATTCTCCTTGCAGTGACTGATAGATGATTTCACCTGATCAAGCAGGTATTTAAATGCAAGTTTGTAGTATGAATCCGATATCGCACTGCATATAGTCCTGTTTAATTTATCATTGCCCTTTATAGCAGTCAGGTAGATATCAATGGCTTTCTCAAAATCCCTTTCAAAGGCTGCTGTTATTCCTTTAAATGGTATTTTCCCATGCGATGGTATTTCACTGCTCAATTGCAAATAAAACCTGTAAATAACGAACAGGAAAAGTGAGGCCCTTACTTTATGATAAAGGTTTTCGGAACGCAGGCGGAAAGATTCCAGTTCTCCAGCAAATCTGATAAGTTGATTTTTGTCTTTATTTTGCAGAAGATCCCTGATCGAACGGTTACGGATAGTAACATCACTACTAGTTATTGTCTCAATAAGCTGGTTGGACATAGGAGGATTTAATATTCTAACCTACATTATTCATAAATATCTTGAATCAAAG
>CAZVHL010000243.1:0-2060 GCA_964626925.1 uncultured Nitrospiraceae bacterium | reverse complement strand
CCGTAATTTCAAAACTTGTATCCTGCATTTCCTATCATGTATCATTTACATTATGCCTTCCCATGACAGGACCCTCGATGAGATAAAGGACAGGCTTGATATCGTTGATCTCATATCTGAGTACGTAAACCTGAAGAAAGCCGGTCAGAACTGGAAGGGACTATGCCCATTTCATACCGAAAAAACCCCATCTTTCACTGTCAGCCCGGCTAAACAGATATTTCACTGCTTTGGCTGTGGAAGCGGAGGAGATATTTTCACATTTCTTACCCGCTATGAAAGTCTCACCTTTCCTGAAGCGCTGAAAATCCTTGCAACACGTGCTGGTGTTACCATTAAAACGTTTCAAAAAGGAGCAGATACCACTGGAGAAAAAGAGACATTACTGACAATTCACAGGGATGCTCTCGGATTTTTTCAGCAGTATCTCAAAAAAAATGCAAAGGCTATTGAATATCTTAAAGAGAGGGGGATAACCAGCAATGCTCAAAATCTTTTTTCACTGGGATTTGCACCAAGATCATGGAACGCCCTGCTCTCATTTCTTGAGCGCAAGGGCCATAAGGCTGACACTATAAAAAAAGCGGGGCTTGTCACAAAGGGGACAAAGGGATACTATGATACTTTTAGAGGCAGGATAATTTTCCCAATTCATGATCACAAGGGAGATGTTGTGGCATTTGGAGGCAGGTCTATTGATGGTTCTGATCCAAAATATCTGAATTCCCCTGAAACTCTCATTTTCAATAAAAGGAGAGTTTTATATGGACTGCACTATGCCAAAGACTCAATTAAAAAGACCGGCCATGCACTGCTGATGGAAGGTTATCTTGATGTAATTACCGCCCATATTCATGGATTTAAAAATGCATTAGCTCCGCTGGGAACAGCCTTAACACAGGAACATGATAAATTAATCAGGAGATTTACCGAGGATGTAATAATTGTTTTTGACAGCGACCCGGCAGGAATAAAGGCCGCAAAAAATACTGCTAACATTCTGCTGGAAAGCGGCCTGAATGTCAGGATTCTCTCTATGCCTGAAAATCAGGACCCAGACAGTTTTCTGCAGCAAAAAGGCGATAAAGAATTCCAGAAACTGGTGGAGCAGCCACTGTCTATTGTTGATTTTTTCATGCTTCAAAAAGGGGAAAGACGCTCAAAGATCCGGGAGACACTTGAGGCGATATCTAAAGCTCCAGATAAAATACTACAGGGAGAATACATAAAGTCACTTTCTGAAAAGCTGAACGCGAACGAACGCGATGTCAGGGCAGAATTTCAGAGGCTGATAAAAAAACCGCAAAGTGGGTATAAAAAACCCTCAACAGGTGCCGCCCCTAAACCAAAGAGGAAGCCACTGGATGAAGAATATATAATTCAGCTGCTCTGTCAGATACCTGAGAAAGTTAATGATGTATGCGGCATTCTTTCGAGCAGTGATTTTAAAGACGATATTACAAGAAGCCTGTTTAATAAAATTAAAGCTGGTGCAGTATCATTCAACGAACTTCTTGCGCAATGTGAAGGCGAAGAAGTTAATTTTCTCACAGGTATTTCGACCAGGGATGACTTTGAAGAGCCTGAAAGGGTTTTAGAAGATTGCATCAAAAGCATCAGGAAAAAACAGCTTGATACCGAAATCAAAGCAGCAAAATCACAAAAAGACTCCGCACTTTTAACAAAACTGCTTGCAAAGCGTAAGGACCTCATAAAGTCTCAAACATCCTGAAACAGATCAACGTCAAAACCTGATTACCGCAATGTCAGACATGCAAGTGACTCTATGTGGGATGTCTGCGGGAAAAAATCTATAATCCTGATAGATTCAGCATCGTATCTGCTCTGAAGTTTTTTAAAGTCCCTGGCAAATGTGGCTGGATTACAGGATACATATATTATTTTTTCAGGTATGAATTTAAAAATATTTTCTATCACTTTATTGCTTAATCCCGGCCTCGGCGGATTAACGATCACAATATCAAAACGATCACGAGAAAAAAAACCTTCAGCAGAATCATTAATAAATTCACAGTTCTTTATATTGTTGATCTCTAAAT
>CAZVHL010000242.1:0-2086 GCA_964626925.1 uncultured Nitrospiraceae bacterium | reverse complement strand
GCTTTTGTCAGTATAGACTCAGGATGAAACTGAACGCCTTCAAGCAGGAACTTTTTATGTCTGATGCCCATAATTTCATCCTGGTCGGTCCATGCGGTTATCTCAAAATCTTTTGACAGGGTTTCTTTCTTTATGATTAAGGAATGATATCTCGTAGCCTCAAAAGGATTGGGCAGATCTTTGAATACAGTCTTTCCGTCATGATGTATCATGGATGTCTTGCCGTGCATTAATCTTGGCGCGTTTACTATTTCAGCTCCAAATGCGGCTCCAACCGACTGATGCCCCAGACAAACACCAAGTAAAGGTGTTTTGCCGGCAAAATGCCTCACAACATCTATAGAAATGCCTGCTTCATTTGGAGTGCAGGGACCGGGTGAGATTACGATTTTGTCCGGATTTAGTTTTTCAATCTCCGGGATCGAAATCTTATCGTTTCTGAAAACCCTGATATCTTCCCCGAGTTCACCCAGATACTGCACCAGGTTGTAGGTAAATGAGTCATAGTTGTCTATCATTAAAAGCATGCTCTTAACTCCTAACTAAGCTCTCTCTCTGCCATTTCGATTGCCTTGAACATTCCCCTTGCCTTATTTAACGTTTCCTTATATTCAAGCTCAGGATCAGAATCTGCTACTATGCCGGCTCCTGCCTGTATATAGGCCTTCCTGTCTTTGAATATGATTGTTCTTATTGTAATACACATGTCCATATTTCCTGAGAAATCGAAATATCCGACCGATCCTGCATAGGGTCCACGTCTTGTGGGTTCAAGCTCCTCAATAATTTCCATTGCACGGATTTTTGGAGCTCCTGTTACAGTGCCTGCGGGAAATGAAGCCCTCAGGACATCAAAAGCGTCACAGTCCTTTTTTAGCTTACCTACAACATTGGATACTATATGCATGACATGAGAATATCGTTCTACAGACATCAGTTCCGTAACTTCGACAGTGCCTGTAGCCGCAACCCTTCCAAGATCATTTCTTCCGAGATCAACAAGCATGATATGTTCAGCCAGTTCCTTTGGGTCAGCCTTAAGTTCTTCTTCCATTTCTTTGTCTTTTTCCGGTGTGCTGCCCCTTTTTCTGGTTCCTGCGATCGGACGCAGTTCCAAAGTGTCTCCTTCAACTCTGACCAGTATTTCAGGAGACGATCCAACTATCGTGCTACTGCCTGTTTCCATATAATACATGTAAGGTGAAGGATTAATAACACGTAGCGCTCTGTAGGCGTTTATCGGAAGGACTTCTGTCTCGCGTTGAAAGTTCTGGGATATAACGGTCTGAATAACATCACCCGACTTTACATATTCCTTTACTTTCTCCACAGCTTTAATAAAATCTTTTTTTGCAAAATTTGAATCAAAGGCAGCTGCTTCCCCTGTGTCATTTTTATATGCTGATCCGGTTGCCTCTGTTATGGCATAAGGAACCCTGAGTTTTTTTATAATAGTTTCGATCTTAGTATTTGCCATTTCAAAGGCTTCCTCAGGGCTGTTTTCTATAAAAGCGTTAGATATCACTTTTATTTTGTGTGACAGATTATCAAAAACAACAAGTGTGTCGGTCAGCATCAGAAATATATCCGGAAGGTTGAGCCCAGAATGATCGTTATCAGGCAGTTCCTCGAAATAGCGGACCGTATCATATCCTATGTAACCGACAAACCCCCCGAAAAAGCGCGGAAGCCCCGGCACAATCACAGGCCTGTATTTTTTCAGCTCTGCTGATACTACTTCGATAGGATCATTGGCGGCCTCGATCGTCTCTTTGTGCTTTCCATTGGTGATTGTTACGGTTTTCCCCCTGCCTTCTATTGTGAGAGACGGATCGCAACCGATAAAAGAATATTGTGCCCATTTCTCCCCGCCTTCAACGCTTTCAAATAAAAAACAGGTCTTTCCTTTAAGCTTCAGGAATGCGGATAGCGGGGTTTCAAGATCAGCAAGAATCTCCTTATAGACAGGGATAAGGTTCCCTTCACTGGATTTCTGCTTAAACTCTTTAAAATCAGGGTATATCATTGACAAAACCGGTTAATTTTAATTAATATTTCAGTTGTCTATTATAGACTATTGATATTT
>CAZVHL010000241.1:0-2115 GCA_964626925.1 uncultured Nitrospiraceae bacterium | reverse complement strand
AATAAATTGGCGGGAGCGTGTGGGAATCGAACCCACCCTGCCCACTTGTGGTAGGCAACACCGGATTTGAAGTCCGGGAAGGACACCAGAACCTTAGACACTCCCATGCTTGATTTTAAACGATTTATCGTCGTTTTTTAAACCAGCTTCATCGCCAATTTTTCCTATTGTACCAGAATTGTACCAATCATCCAAAACCTCTATACTTGACCGAAGACTTTTTGTCGTTGTTTTGAGACAGCATTTTCCAAAATAATGTTTTCATCCTGTTATCAATAACTCGTGTATATTACAAAATTATTGACAGAATTCATATCCAGAATTCGGGATACCTGCGTGTCTTTGGAATGTTATTCACAAGCAGAGCAACCAGTAGCATAATTATTGCGCCAAGCCCTACAGGGATAATTGCATATAAGTATCCAAGGTTATGTATTTTCTCGCTTCCTATAACCGCAATCAGGGCTGTTGCCCCACCCGGGGGATGAAGGGTTTTGGTGACATGCATAAATGCTATTGCGGTAGCCACTGCAATGGATGAAGCCAGCCACATATATTCGTTCAACATCTGATAACAGGCCACACCTATAATAGCAGAAAAGACATGTCCGCCTATAAGGTTTCTCGGCTGCGCCAAAGGGCTTTTAATCGCACCGTATATCAGAACCGCAGAGGCACCGAAAGATCCTATGATCATGACCATGTCTGTTCCCTCAAGTGTGCTGTAATTAATACATGCTACTGCGGCTATTCCGAGAAATGCGCCTATCCATGATAATCCGACCTCTGACAGGCTTACTGCAGGCGGGCTTTTTGTAGAACCTTTCATTTTATTAAAATATTCCTTCAACATAATCATAATCCTCGCAATAAAGGGGCTTCTACAATATCTGCCCTTGAGACGATCCCTATTAAATGATTGTTCACATCAACCACCGGGACTCTGTTTATCTTCTTTTCTGTGAATATATTAGTAATATCCAATAGCGTTGTATCTTTATTCACGCTGATTGAAGGAGCTGTCATGATATCTTCAGCGTTTTTGGCACGGATGGACAAGGCAACGCATCCGTTTCCTTTAAGACATTTTGAAACAATACCCATGAATGTCTTTGTGTTTCTGGCACCCATGCGTGTTAGAAAGTCTTTTTCTGATATGACGCCTGCCACCCTTCTGTCTTCCTCTATTACGGGAATACCGGATACTCCTTGTGCTGCCATCAGTTTTGCAACTTCCCTGAGCGGGGTTTCTCTTTTAACACTTACTACTTCACCGGTCATGATATCGCCTGCTTTAATAGATTTAGCAATCCTTTTAATCGAATGTCGATAAGCCATGCGGTAGAGTTCTTTGAAGTCTCCAGGCGTAATATCCAGATAACCCGGGATATCCTTCATCGCCTCATAGATGTCCTTGTCCGAGATTTCCGGATTTAAAGAAGAATTATTTTTAACAATCTTTTTTTTGCTCAACTTTCTCTCCCCGCCAGTTCAATAATGAATTGCATAATTCATAACCGCCAATCTTCAATATTATTGCTTACAATCCCCATAGAAACCAGCTCAGTCAATATCTTCGACTCAGCGGCTCAGTTCTCTGGGTTTTATCCGTAATGCCTCCGGCACTACAGATAAAACACTCTCCAGAAGCTACATTATAAAGAAGAACAAAAAAAAGTGGTGATTACTGATTATATCGGACAAAATTGACTGACATTATTGTTACGATAACTACCTATTTGTCGTATTCCTGAAATATGTTTCTTTTATTTTCAACAAGTTCTGGTCTGGCACGCTTTCTGCGAATGGGAGGTGAATATGTCGACCACATTGAGAGACAGAATAGAAAGCCTGGAAAAAACAGAAATTCTGAAAGCCCTCAAAGAATGCAACTGGGTTCAGGCAAGGGCGGCAAGAAAACTTGAAATAACCGAGCGCATGATCGGTTACAAGATTAAGAAATACGCGATTAAGATAAGGAGGCAACTTATGGTGAAGCAGATGTGAACGACGAAGATGTAAATTGTCAGAGCATTGATCAAAAAAATAAAACTAATTAAAGGAGAATTAAAAAAATGAGACAAAAAATTTGTTTATTCATTTTCACGATTTTTA
>CAZVHL010000240.1:0-2123 GCA_964626925.1 uncultured Nitrospiraceae bacterium | reverse complement strand
ATTACTTCTTAATGCAAGGCTGATAAGTCTGCCGATTGCCTCTGCCTGACTGGCAGCACAACCGCCGGCTTTACCCATCTGAGTAAAAAGTTCAAATACGTTGCCCTCTTCATCTTCATTTACTGTTATGTATAGTTTGCCGCAACCGGTTTTCATTGCCCGCGTTGTACCCGTGATTACCTCCGGTCTCTTTTTGGGAGTAATTTTATAAACTGGTTCTATTGGTGCTGATTCTACCGGTTCTTTCTGTTTTGATGACTGTCCGGTAGAAAGCACCTGTTCTTCCCTGGAGCCGTCCCGGTAAACAGTAACGCCTTTGCAACCAAGTCCATACGCGAGGAAATAGACATCTTCAACGTCTTTTTTAGTTGCATCATGCGAAAAATTAACTGTTTTGGATACTGCATTATCAACATTTTTCTGAAATGCCGCCTGCATGCGCACGTGATCAAGGGGAGAAATATCGTGGGCTGTAATAAAAATCTTTTTCACATCATCTGGTACTTCGCTGACATCCTTCAAGCTCCCTTTTGCAGCTATTTCTTCAATAAGCTCTCTGCTCCAGAAGCCTCTATCTTTGGCTATCTTTTCAAAAACAGGATTAACCTCATAAAGCTTCGTGCCTTCAAGGACATTACGCACAAAAGAGACCGCAAATAAAGGTTCTATACCGCTTGAACACCCGGCGATAATAGAAAGAGTACCGGTTGGAGCGATCGTCGTAGTTGTTGCGTTCCTGATTTCCATTTTATCACTGTAAACGCTTCCCTCAAAGTTAGGAAATACTCCTCTCTCAATGGCCAGAAATGAAGACTGTCTACTACTTTCAGACTGAATGAATTTCATGACCCTGGTGGCCAGATCTGACGCATCTACAGAATTATATGGAATACCGAGTTGTATGAGCATGTCAGCCCAGCCCATGACGCCAAGACCTATTTTTCTGTTGGACTTTGTCGCATCTTCTATTACCTTCAGGGGATACTTATTGATATCGATTACATTATCCAGAAAATGAACGCACATATGCACTGTCTCCCTGAGTGAATCCCAATCAATACGTGAGTCTAAATCCGTGGGTGTTTCGGTGTCATTACCTTTGTCTAAAACAAAGTTAGCCAGGTTAATCGAACCCAGATTGCAGGACTCATACGGCAGAAGCGGCTGCTCTCCGCATGGATTAGTGCTCTCGATCTGTCCAGCTGAAGGCGTTGGGTTACATTGATTAATTCTGTCCATAAAAATGATGCCCGGTTCACCATTCTTCCACGCATGGTTAACAATCAGGTCGAACACTTTTCTGGCCTTGATTCTTTTTACGGATTTTTTAGTATGGGGATTTATTAAATCGTATTCATCTTCATTTTTCAGTGCCTTCATAAACCCATCGGTAATCGCTACTGACAGATTAAAATTATTAAGTGAAGAGCTATTGTCTTTGGCAGATATAAAATCAAGAATATCAGGATGGTCAACACGGAGTATGCCCATATTGGCGCCTCTTCTTGTCCCGCCCTGTTTAATTGCTTCTGTAGCTGAATCAAAAACATTCATAAATGAAATAGGCCCAGATGAAATCCCCTTGGTCGAACCCACAATATCACCATTAGGTCTTAGACTTGAGAACGAGAAACCGGTGCCTCCTCCTGATTTATGAATTAAAGCCGCATTTTTTACCGCCTCAAAAATAGATTCCATCGAATCGTCAATAGGAAGGACAAAACAGGCGGAAAGCTGCCCAAGTCTTCTTCCAGCATTCATAAGAGTAGGGCTATTAGGCAAGAATTTTAATGAAGTTATGAGATTATAAAATCTGTTCTCTAACTCCTTTATATCACTGTCGGATTTCCCGAATTTTTGATCTACTGATGCAACCTCTCTTGCAACACGCTTAAACAGATCATTAGGAGTTTCAACAACCTTTCCCTCCGCGTTTTTTTTCAGATATCTCTTTTCAAGTACTTTTAATGCGCTCGAATTTAATTCAGGTTGGGTTGATATTGCCATAATGCCTCCCTCTAATATTATATTAATGAATTTCCTTAAGAATATCGCTTTTTAACATACTAAAATCCCTAAAATCGGGGTTATTACGGAATCAGATCATTTCCGCAAAACCACTT
>CAZVHL010000239.1:0-2130 GCA_964626925.1 uncultured Nitrospiraceae bacterium | reverse complement strand
GACAATGGAAAAGGTTTTGGATTAATTGCGCGAGATGAAGGTGGTGAAGTTTACATTCATTACAGTGCTGTTGTTTGTGAAGAAAGTGACTGTGTGTTAGCTGCGGGTGTTAAGGTGAGATACTCAATATTTCGGGGCCCGCGCGGGAATCAGGCGCAGAATGTGATAATCCTGAATTAGCTTTCCTATGATTTTTAGCTTCATTTATATTTCTTGTTTTATCAAGCCTTCTTTAAGAAAAAGCAAATTCTTTGTTATAATAGAACAATTCTTTGCAGTTATTGCAGCCAACAACCCCCTTTGTTATTGCTCTGAACCTGTTGAATTATATTAAGAGACTCAATTCCAGAATAAAGAGTTATTACATGATTGACGATATTAGATAAGGTATATATAAAGTCATTATCTTGTAACTGATTATGAAAAGACGGGAATTTTTAAAAACTCTAGCATTTGGCGTAATCGGATTGGGGATCGCACCTGAACTGATGGCGCAGAACAATGAATTTGGTTCAGCAACTGCTCCGGATCAGATCGATGACCATATAAAAGATTATTTGCACAAGATGGCGCGTTTCAATAAGCCTCACAAAGATGACATCCTTATCGACAACATCACATACAATATTTTTAAATCCACTGTTAAGCGGCTCAGGCGTCTTCAGCAATTAGTAGGACATGGAAATTTCCAGGTCTTGAGTCTGGATCAAGCACGAAAATTTGGTAATAGCTACTCTCAGGTAGGTGAGTTTACTGATGAAGAATTAAGATTTATGGAAATGATCTTCTATGAAGAGGCACAACATTATGGTTTTTTTGGTAAAAAACCTCTGAAAAAATTTACAAAGCGGATTAATAAAAAGAAAGTTTACAAAGTTCCGTATACCGGAAACTATCTTTATAAGGGCGTGCCTCTTGAAACATTCGAGAGGATAAAGCAGCAAGTAGGGGAGCAATTAATTTTGACTTCAGGAGTACGTGGTGTAATGAAGCAGTTTTTGTTGTTTCTGAACAAGGTTTATAAAGCCGATGGTAATTTATCACTTGCTTCAAGATCACTTGCACCGCCAGGATATTCATTTCATGGTATTGGTGACTTTGATGTGGGTCAGGTAGGATTTGGAGCAGCAAATTTCACCGAAAAATTCACTAAAACAGAGATATACGAGAGACTCAGTGATCTCGGCTACTTAAAGCTCCGCTATCATGAACAAAACCTGTTAGGGGTACGTTTCGAGCCCTGGCACATAAAGATTAATGAAAATATATAAGAAACAGACTTATAATAAATATTACTCATATAATCGTATGAGACGAGTCTGTTTATTTTTCTATCTGCTCTCGATTATAATCGCAGAGGGAGGTGTGTGATGCATTTTTTCCTGTTTCTCGCTTTTGTAATAGCTGTAGCGTTTGTCTCTATAGCATTCCAGAATCCGGATCCTGTAACATTGACATTCATTAAATGGGACTATTCAGGTCCTTTGGCTGCTGTGCTGGCAGTCCCTTTTGCTGCAGGCTTGCTTGCCGGAATATGTGTTATTTCCCCATCCTGGTGGAAAAGGGTTATGTCAGCGCGTTCGCTCAGGAAACGTGTTAAGGAACTTGAAGCAGAACTGTCTGAAGCCGAAAAGAGCATTGAAGTAAAAGCTCCTATCCCCGAGCCAGTGCCTGTAGCAGAGAAGCCATAGACTACGTGTCAGATTTATTGACCGTTATAAAGCTCTGATTGCTGCTTTCCCACTTAAAGTATTTTAAATCATTAATATTCCCGTTAATTACAGAAATCACTGCATGTAGCGTATCGGGAAATTCCGGTTCTCCAAAGACCGTCTGTGCTGCCACATCTTCTTCTGAGAAATATGATTCATGGTCACAATGTGAGTGATAAAAGGCTATTATTATTTCCCCCTGATTTTTTGCGGATGATGTAATAGAATCAAACTCACTTCTGTCAATTGTATAAGCTGTATGCGCATTCCTGGGATATCTGGAGGGGTCTTCTTTATGAAGCCTGTTCTGAATATTATTGCAGCGGTGCACTGTTTGCCTGTCACCCTTGCCCGTAATAATACCACAGCATTCATCAGGGTATTCCTTTAATGCATGTTGGTAAATTTCATCAATAAC
>CAZVHL010000238.1:0-2137 GCA_964626925.1 uncultured Nitrospiraceae bacterium | reverse complement strand
GGGTTAAATTTAAAACCGCCATAATTTGCGGGGTTGTGCGAAGGGGTAAGGTTTATTGAACACGAAGCATTCATCATCTCAATACCGGCTGAAAATTCAGGAGTAGCAGCCTCCCCGCCATACCATACTTGAATGCCTTCGTTCTGAAGAAGCCCTATTACTTCTCTTGCAAAGTCAGGCCCAAGGAACCTGTTGTCATGCCCCACTATAACGCCCCTTTTTCTGATTTCATCCAGGCTAGATACTCCCATCGCCTTCATAACAGAAGGATCATTTTCCTTAAACATATTTATGATCGCAGAGGTGACAATTCTTACGTTATTAAAAGTATAATCAGTGCCGATCTCACCCCTCCACCCGGATGTTCCGAATACGACTTCTGCAGGCTCATTGTTTTCTCTTGCGAATTTCTCTATAACCGAAAGCAGGCCCCTGTTATTAGAAACGTCTGATAAAATTGCCTTCCAGCATGAGACGGCATTTTCAAATTCCTGAGTCATTATTCCTCCTGAATTTTAATAATAATTAACTTTATATAATACAAGTTTGTGGAGTATTTATGGTGTCAGACTTGAATCTTGAGATATTCTGAAAGTTGAAAAGCAGAATTATTTCCGGACTTTTTTGGCCTTTGTCATGAAAGGGCCGGGCCCCCGTTTCCTTTTCTTGAAGTATGTCAGCAATTTCTCCGCATCATTAAACGGAAGGGTAATAAAAGAAAATTTATCGAGGATCTGGATCGCTCTTATCTTATCACCTGAAATGCCGCATTTGTCCTTGATGAAGGCTTCCAGTTTTTTCCTTGTAAGCTTGTCCTGTTTGCCCTGGGTGACGAAGAGCCTGGTCTTGCCTTTTGTGTCTACAACCGCATCTGCTATTTCAGTGTAGCTTTGTGGATTCAGTTCATCCTGAAAGGAATACTGCAGAAGGGCGGCCAGTATATCTTCGGGGTTATGAGTTTCAAGAAGTTCGCTCGACATGGTCATATATTCAACACGAGGCTGCGACTCCACAATGTATTGAAGATCGTTCCTGATCCTGCGTTTTTTCATTTTAATGACATCTTTAACCTTTGGCAGTTTTGCCTTGCGGATATCTGTCTTTGCCTTTGTGCGGATAAACTGGAGTTTTCTGTACTCGGCAGAGGTTATAAACGTTATTGCGTTTCCCTCCTTGCCTGCACGTCCGGTGCGGCCTATTCTGTGAACGTATGATTCCGGGTCCTGAGGCAGTGAATAATTAATAACATGCGTAAGGTCATGGACATCTATACCCCTTGCCGCTACATCTGTTGCAACAAGGACATTGAGCAGATGTTTTTTGAACTTGTTCAATATTTTTTCTCTCTGGCTCTGTGACATATCCCCGTGCAGGGCATCAGCATCATAACCACGTTCAATTAAACGGTTGGAAATCGTATCAACATCAATTTTGGTTCTGCAAAAGACAAGCCCGTAAAATGCTTCTTCAATATCGATTATCCTGCATAGTGCATCGAACCTGTCGGCAGCAGCCACTTCGAAATAGATCTGGTCTGTCTGGCTAACCGTAAGCTGACCTTTCGTTACTTTAATCAACTCATATTCACCCATATACTTCTTGGCTATCTGGAGAATTTCACGCGGCATTGTAGCAGAAAACAGCATGGTCCGCTTCTCAGGACCGGTGTTGTCCATTATTTCCCTGACATCTTCAAGAAAGCCCATGTTCAGCATCTCATCAGCTTCATCAAGGACAAGGAACGATATATTGTGAAGATTTAATGTTCGGCGTCTCAGGTGATCAAGTATCCTGCCGGGTGTGCCAACTACAATGTCGATCCCTTTTCTGAGGCTTCTGAGCTGGAGTTGAATAGACTGGCCGCCGTAAATAGGGACTATGCTAAGTTTCTTCTTTCCTTTTAATGAATGAATCTCCTCGGCCACCTGAATTGCGAGTTCTCTGGTCGGTGTAAGAACAAGGGCCTGGACTGTCTTTGACTTTTCGGGCAGGATCTCAAGCATAGGAAGACCAAAAGCCGCGGTCTTGCCTGTTCCGGTCTGGGCCTGACCGACAATATCCTTATCACCGTCAAGAATGGCCGGAATGGTCTTTTCCTGAATCGGTGTCGGCTCTTCAAAGCCCTTTTGCTTCAGGA
>CAZVHL010000237.1:0-2149 GCA_964626925.1 uncultured Nitrospiraceae bacterium | reverse complement strand
CCTGATGTTTGTGATGAGATGGGCAATATTAATTTTTAGTGTTTTTCTGAAATCCGGGAATTACTATTCTTAAGCTAATCGGGAAAAAACCAGGCATCATCTCATTTGGCATATCAAGACGCAAATTCTTGTCAGCTATTATTGTATCTGTTTTAACAGCCCTTTTAAGACCTTTCAGCAATATCTCTTCTGCAGTCAAAAAAAATCCTGATCGAAAATTCAGATTTTTTACTGCTTATCAGGCAGCGGTTATAGCAGATATTGTTTCGTTAATCATACCTGCTGATGATCAGCCAGGCGCAAGAGAAGCTGGGGTTGTATATGAACTTGATATGCTTGTGTTAAATGCTGCCAGGAGTCAAAGACTGTATAGGAATGGCATTAAATGGTTCGACTCTATGTCAGCAGCTATTTATAATGAAAAAAAGTTTATTGCTTTACCTGAAGAGGCTAAATATGACCTGTTGAAGAGGGCGGAGTCAGGCAGGCAGGGTTTGGATAATGCTGACATTATATCTGGTAAACGTGTCAGTTTATCTGAAGCTGAATCATTTGTGCGCTTGATTAAAAGGCAGACCTTTGAAGTCTTTTACACAAGTAAAACAGGCTGGGAACTTGTTGGCTATCAGGGTCCGCCTCAATGGGCAGGAAATAGAAAGTATTACCAGTGTGATTGACTTATGAACACTAATGATGAAGTTGATGTTTGCATAATCGGTTCTGGAGCTGGCGGGGCGGTTGCAGCTTATGCCCTTGGAAAGGCCGGGTTTTCTGTTGTTGTACTTGAAGCAGGTCGTCGTTTTGATCCGTCAGATTATCATACTAATGAAAACAGGTGGGAAAAGAGATCTAATCCGTTTGTAAGTTCTGACGATAGAGCCAGGAACTATCTTTATACATACAGTTCGCCTCAAAAACTGGATCTGTCGTATGATCATCTTCGTTCAAAAAGTAAGGCGCATGGAGTTTATAATAAAGGCTCCAGAAGAAGACCTCCCAGGATAGACCGGGTGAAAGGCGTTGGTGGAACCACGCTTCGATATCAGGGTGAGGCCCACAGATTTTCACCTCATTGTTTTAAATACAAATCGAGATACGGAGTTGCAGCAGACTGGCCGATTACTTATAAAGACCTGGAACCGTATTACGAAAAAGCAGAGAATATTCTTGGGGTGGCCGGGTCAAACAATAATCCTTTTAAAGCTCATCGAGGTCCGTACCCACTTTCACATCATCCATTAAGCTGTGCCAGTAAACGGGTTAAAAAGGGCTTTGACAAACTTGGACTCCATTTGCTGCCGAATTCCCTTAATATCCTGTCGAAACCACGTAACGGAAGGCCGGCCTGCAACTATTGCAATGGATGCTATCTGGGATGTAAGTTGAGGTCAAAAGGAAGCATGGATGTAACCTTTATTAAAGAAGCTGAAGCTATGGCAAATGTTGAGATAAGGCCAGGTTCTGTGGTCAGGGAAATAACGGTGAACAGGAAAGGTAACGTTGATGGTGTTATCTATATGAATTCCGGGCGGGAAGAATTCAGGCTAAAGGCTAAAATAATTGTCTTATCTGCCGGAGCGCTTGAGTCTCCGAGGCTTTTGTTAAATTCCGTGTCTTCGCTCTTCCCGGATGGACTGTCAAATAGCAGTGGTTTGGTGGGGAAATATTTCATGGAGACACTTACATGTTTGGTAACAGCACTTTTTGAAGATCAGATTAATTCATACAAAGGACTCCAGATTGACAGTCGGGCCTGGGATTATAATGTGCAAGAAAATATCAATTCTTTTGTCGGGGGTGTGGTGTTTGGCGTTTCAGCTCTGGACCTGTTAGGGCCTCTAAGTTATGCCCGGCTATTAGCTCCCGGGGTAGGGCACGAACACAAAAATTTCATGAAAAAATATTTTGGACACGCGGTTAATGTCTTTGCAATAGGAGAGCAGCTTCCAGACAGGAAAAATATGATTACGATTGATAAAGATGCTGTTGATTATTATCGTATACCTGTGGCAAAGGTTACCACTAATCTGAGCGGCAATGACCTGGAGATCCTGTCATTTATGTCAAAAAAATGCAGGGAAATTGTTAATGCGGCAGGCGCTGTCGACATTCTCAGGGAATACAGCGCATATGATTTAAGCATTATTTC
>CAZVHL010000236.1:0-2165 GCA_964626925.1 uncultured Nitrospiraceae bacterium | reverse complement strand
ATACTTAAATGTTAAATGAAATTCAATAAAATTGTTGTGAGCACCTATCAATTCAGCACTTAAAGGAAGATGTGCTTGTGGAGGCCTGATTTCCCTGGAATTAACAAAAAAAGGCCTCCCTGTGCGTATCCACGCAATTTTAAGCAACGCTGGTTGGTTACAGCGAAGTTGTTTTTATCAGGGAGGGTAATAATCAAATATCATAATTTCAAAACAATGTCAAATATGTAATGATAACAATGGGTTAAAATAATTCTAGACTTTTTACTGTAATCACAGTATGTTACGGAGCCCTCCGGCAGTCAATTAATACTGCACGGAGGTGACTTGTGAATTACAGTGAATTTTCAAACTGGGTTTCAAAACAGATTAAAGTTTCAAAACGGCTTAAACCGGCTATTACAATATATCTTATTTTTCTTATGGCTTCTTCAAGAACACATACCCTAACTGCCGCCGCAAGATTTTCAGACTCATCCAAATCCAGATTTCATTCTTTTTTAAAGAATAACTCTGATAAAGCTGTTTATACTCTGGGCGAATTGTCAAAAAAGCAGGCTCGTCAATTTTTTAAAACAAATAAAGGATTGTCTACCGACAAACTTCCATGGAATATTGCAATCTGTGTCGACGCCACAATTCTTAATCGATCAAGCTTACACACTGAGAATTCTAAACGTTTTAATCACGGTAAAGGATTTGTTGTCGGCCACCAATGGACAAACATTGTTCTACATATTAATGATAAGGTGATTCCGTTGCCTCCAATTGCTTTTTATACCAAGAAATATTGCAGACAAAACGGTATTGAATACCAAACTGAAAACACACGAGTAGCCGAATACCTTAGTCAGTTATCTCTTGAAGAATATATCGGACCTCATGCACCTGAAAAGGTTGTTGTCCTTGCTGACAGCGGTTATGATGATCAGAAAATTCAAAAAGCAATAGCAGGCAAGAAGTGGAAATTCATCATAGCTTTAAAATCAACAAGAGGCGTAAAAACTGAAAGAATATTTAGCACTACAAAGAAAACAGAAAACTGGAAATCAGTAACCGTAACCTTCAAAAATAATCGCAAAACCGGGTGGAGAACCATTCGAGCACCAAAGAATGGTGGAAAAAAGAAGCGGATGGAGTTCCGCGTCAGACAGATCACAGGCTACCTTAAGAACTTCGGAAAAGCTCAACTGATTTGTTCGCAATTCAAAACAAAATCCAATAAAGGAAAAAGAAAACACCTCGCATGCAATGATTTGAAGGCAACACCCAGACAGATCGTCATTGGCTATCGGCTTCGATGGGCAATAGAGATATTTCATAAAGAAATAAAAATGTTTCTGGGGTTTGAAGATGTATCGGCAAAGTATTTCAGTTCTGTCATGTCACATGTTCACTGGGTTTATTGTGCCTACATTCTATTGAATTCGTCTCTACCAGGATTTCCTATAGGGGTGAAATCAATGGCGGAAAAACAATTAATGGTCGACAAGATCATTGAGAAAAAGGGATTGTCTGCGGTGAACCAGCTCCTGACACAGGCTAAAGGTACACAACGATTGAAAGCTCATATCCAGAAGGCTCTCTATGTCTGTAGCAGCAGTGAACGCCTTGTGTTATGCGGGCTGCCAGGGTTTTAGATGGATTTCGTTGAACATTTAAGTAATAATGTCCTGATTCTGGCCCTGTTTTCCGCTGTGCTGCTGCCCATCGGCCTGGCCGCTTTTCAGTATGGGTTGCGTATTGCTAAGAAAGAAGGATCGCTCATTCATTATTAAAAAAAGTGCCTAAAGTGACTTAAGTTGAAAGTGCCTAAAGTTGATGTGGGCGCTGCGCGCCGGCAGTATAGAAATGGACAACACCCAGGGAAAACCAAATAAAATTGATCTCGCCACCGGCGAGCACCATAACTTTAGCTCACTCTTGTCCGCCGATGCAGTTTGGTGGATTAGTTCACTTAAGTCACTTCACACTTCTTTTCACTATTCACTAACAAACTCTGGAGTTTGCCATGACACTCTCTGATACCGCAAAAGTCTCTGTTCCAGACCATATATTGTCTCAAAATGTCCGGGGTGAATCCGTGCTGCTCAACCTGGACAACGAATGCTACTTCGGACTCGACAAGGTGGGCGCGCGCATGTGGACTGCCCTGTGCGAAACAG
>CAZVHL010000235.1:0-2169 GCA_964626925.1 uncultured Nitrospiraceae bacterium | reverse complement strand
AGTGGCCTCAAAAAGTAATGATAAAGAATCAGCAAAAAAGATGGGGCAGCTGTTCTCACTCAGGAATTGTTAGATTCAACTGGAAAGCTGTTATGGCTCCCATAGTTGCGTTTGATTACATAATTGTCCATGAACTTTGCCATCTCTTATATCCGGATCATTCTGAAAGATTCTGGCATAAGGTGGAATCAATAAGTCCTGATTATAAGAATCATCGTAAGTGGTTGAAGAATAATAGTTTGATTTTGCAAGAAATTATCTGATTTATTAAGTAATCGCAAGACGCATCAGTCCTTCGGGTTTATTGATATAATGAGAAACCTGATGTTAGAATTTATTACCGAAATCCGGAATCTTTCTTGATTATGAAAACCGGCACCAATAAAAAGACAGATCTTATCGTCCGCAAGAACAGGGAGTTGACCGCGATCCTTGAGGTCAGCAAGGTGCTCACTACTTCCTTTGATCTTGAAAAAAATCTCTCATCTGTGATGTCGACACTTGGCAGTCTTCTTGAAATGCAGAGGGGATGTGTTTTCCTTCTTGATCCTGTATCGGGTGAAATACGCATTGTGGCGGCCCATGGCCTTGCAAAGCATAATATAGCAAAAGGCAAATATCGTATTGGAGAAGGCATTGTTGGCCGCGTGCTTGAAAAGAAGAGTCCAATGGTAATTCCCAATATCGGGCAGGAACCATTGTTTCTCAACAAAACAGGGTCAAGGCCTGCAAAAGACGGAATCTCTTTTCTCAGCGTTCCGATAATGTTAAAAAATGAAGGTCTGGGTGTGTTAAGCGTTGACAGGATTTATGCAAAAGAACATGGAAATGTTGATGATGACCTGAGAGTTTTAAAAATTATTGCATCTCAAATAGCCCAGTTTGTCAAGCTCTGGGAAAGTTATGAAACAGTTGAAAAAGAAAAAGAAAACCTGAAACAGGAGTTAAAAGGCAAGTACAGTATCGATAATATTATCGGTAAGTCAGACCGTATGCAGGAAGTTTTTGAGGCTGTTTATCGTGTTGCCCGATCAAAGGCTACAGTACTTTTGCGCGGGGAAAGCGGCACGGGCAAGGAACTTATAGCAAAGGCTATTCATTACATGAGCCCGAGAAACAAAGGATCATTGATAAAGTTTAATTGCGCCTCGATTCCTGAAGGCCTTCTTGAATCCGAGCTTTTTGGTCATGAAAAGGGGGCGTTTACCGGTGCTATATCTTCAAGAAACGGCAAATTTGAACTTGCTGACAAGGGCACCATTTTCCTGGATGAAATAGGGGACCTTCCGATAACGCTTCAACCTAAAATCCTTCGTGTTCTGCAGGAGAGGGAATTTGAGAAAGTAGGCAGTGAGAAGACGATCAAGGTAGATGTAAGGATTATTGCGGCAACGAGCAGGAATCTGGAAGATCTGGTATCGCACAATAAATATAGAGAAGATCTCTATTACAGGCTTAATGTAATACCGCTTTTTTTGCCACCATTAAGGGAAAGAGGAGAGGATATTCCGGTGTTGATAGAATATTTCCTGAAGAAATTCAATCAGGAAAACGACCGCTCTGTAACTCTCGATAAAAGTGCTCTACAGGTATTTTTAAATTATAATTGGCCGGGAAATGTAAGAGAGCTTGAAAACACTATTGAGAGGTTAGTAATAATGACCGGCTCAAACCAGGTATCTGCTTCTGACCTGCCTGTGTCGCTTAGCATACGCCGTGTTAAAACTACTGACAGGTCGTCTTCGCTCATATCAAATATTGAAGAAATAGAAAAGGCAAATATAATGGATGCACTTGATAAGACCAAATGGGTACAGGCAAGGGCAGCTAAACTGCTTGGGATTACTCCACGACAGATTGGGTATAAGATAAAAAAATATGGAATAGAAGAAAAGAGCTTTTAGTTTTTCTTATAATATAAAACGCCAAAAAGTTGACTATTTAGCACTTTCAGTCCCAGATCACTTCTTAGCACCTAATTCCCTTCTACTATCAGCAATAAAAATAACGATGTAAAAATAAGCAGTTAGATGCGATTTCCGCTGGACCCCGATGCTTAAGAATATAGCGTTGCAATCGGGCACAGATGTTGCGTATTAAGTCATCAGAGGAAACAATGAAAACTCCGGGCAAGGATTAAAGGAGGGCGTTGAAATGAAAGATATTTGC
>CAZVHL010000234.1:0-2169 GCA_964626925.1 uncultured Nitrospiraceae bacterium | reverse complement strand
TGTTCATAGGGGAGATTTGAATACAATTTCAGCACCCATTGCCGACCATGATACACCCATTTTCCTGCAACGGTGATGAAACGGAAAACAAATCGCTTTAACCGGGTAGTTGGATTGATTCCTTCAAATTTTTCAGAGACTATAGCTACAAAGAAGCTGTAAAAATTCTTTATCATAGCAGTGATAATCATGAACGCATTGTTCTCACTTAAGAATGAAAAAGGCAAGTGCTTCCAACCAAAGTCATTATTCATTACATCGAAAATCTTTTCGCTTGTGCCTCTATTGTTGTAATACTCAATCACTTCTTTTTCTGTACTATCCCAATCATCAGTTAAAATGGACCTATAGGCAAATGTATCTTGGGTAAATATGTCAATCTGATTGCTGTCGCCTTTTTCCCTCATTATTACCAATCGATAATTCCTGTCCTCAAAAAACTGCTTGAAAGGGATTGATGCCACTTCATAGTTCTGATAATTGATCTCTACACTTTCCCATGTTGAAATTTCAGTTATTTGTTCAAACAGATTGGCACTTTTATTTGCTCTGATATAGAACTGCTTACTGTTTTGAGCTACTACATCTATGATGTCTTTGGCATAAGAACCAGCATCCATTCTGGAGCGATTTACGATGATGCCCTCTGAATTTAACAGTTCGTATGCTCTTGTTAGTGTTCCTGCTTGTTCAAACTTCACATTTGCATTGCCATCACGGTTTTCAACATAAACAATTTTGTCTCCAATAGTTGCTATGCCTGGGACATAGCCCTTATTCTTTTTGTATGTTCGTTTGGCGTCATATTTATTATTGGCAATAACCTGATTATCGTAATCAAAATCATAGCTATGATGGGATTTGAGTTGACCGGTATGCAATAAAGCCTTAATATTCAGTCTGTTTAACCTGGTATTGATGTTGAAATCGTAATCAATACCATTCTTTGACTTAAACGATGTATTTGGTGTGGTTAATTCTTTAATGGCTCGAAGAACTGTGTCAGGGCTTGGTACATTATTTCCTGGAATCATATTTAAATGCTCTCCCAGATGTGTGCTGATATCCTCTATTACACCTCCTCCGCTTAAAAAAACATTCGATAAATTTCTGAGAATTTCACCATAATCAAAACCAATTGTTTTCACTCTTCTACCAAGCTCATTATCTATAAGTTGGCTTATTCCAATTTTATTGAAACTGTTATTAGCAAAAGAAATTCCTGCAAAAGGACTTACTGAACTGTTTAACTTCTGTATATTCATGACTGTAAATGCTTATCAATCTTTTTTAATGTTTGCTATCACTAAAATAGGTGATAAAATTTACTGGCCAAGCACTGTGTATATTATTTATGCACAGTGCCTTGGCCTATTTGTTAACAATTTGCTTGCGGAATTAAGGTACTAACTGCAACAAAGAAAACCTTTTCTGCAAATGAAATACAACGCCAACTAAAACACAACCGATATGAGCCAATATGGAACATGTTACATCTAATCAGGAGTGCAATGGGAAAAAGGGACAATAAGTACAACTTGACAGAATTTATTGAAGTAGATGAAGGATTTTTTGAGACAATAAAGGATACTGATAAAAGTGAGGCCCAAAAAAGAGGGCGTGGGAGCCAAAAACAAGCCAAAGTGCTGGTTCTAATAGAATCCAAGCCAATAAAGGACAAATCAACAAAATATAAGCACAAACCAGATAGACAAGCAGGGTATTTGAAAATGATTGTAATGCCGGATTTGCAAGCGGAAAGTATTAATAAGGAAATTGCAAAAAACGTAGATAAAGAAACGGTTGTTCTCTCAGATGCATACAAAGGATATAATAGATTGGAAGAAATAATTAGTGAGCATGAAATCATCAATACTTCTCAGATAAAAGAATCACACACAGTATTGCCTTGGGTTCATAGTGCTATTGGCAACGCAAAAAAAATACTTCAAGGAACGCATCACAGCAATCATGAAAATTACTTGCAAAACTATTTAAACGAATTCTGTTATAAATATAATCGTAGGTATTTTGGAGGAAAAATGTTTAAAAGGTTACTGATTGCATGCATAGAAGTAAAATAGATTATTTGGGTGTAAAAGCGGATAGTCATTAAATTAATTCTAAAAATTCAACTTAACCAGTGGTCCTAATATTGGGGAGTATTAC
>CAZVHL010000233.1:0-2170 GCA_964626925.1 uncultured Nitrospiraceae bacterium | reverse complement strand
TCTTCAGCCCTTGATTCAGCATCAACAATTAATTGACGAATTTCCTGATCCATGAGCCAGGCCATATTTTCACTGTACCGCTTTGGTTGAGCAAGCTCTCTCCCTAAAAAAGGATGTTCCTCACCCCTGCCAAGATTGACAGGTCCGATTTTGTCACTCATACCCCATTGTGCTACCATTTTCTCGGCCAGGGAGGAAGCATCTTTCAGATCATTCTCTGCGCCTGTGCTCACATCGTCGAATACTATTTTTTCAGCTACCCTGCCGCCGAGTGCAACGGTCAGTCTGTTCATTAGATATACTTTCGGATAATAGTGTCGGTCTTCCTCCGGAAGTTGCTGTGTTACCCCCATTGCCATTCCACGGGGGATAATGCTGACTTTATGGATCGGATCAGTTCCCGGCAGCGCATGGGCAACAAGGGCATGACCAGATTCGTGATATGCAGTTATGCGTTTTTCCAATTCGCTGATCGACTCTTCCCTGACTGTTCCCATGAGAATCCTGTCCCTTGCTTCTTCAAAACATTCCATATCAATCTTGCTTTTATTTTTTCTTATAGCAATAAGTGCTGCTTCGTTTGCGAGATTCTCCAGGTCAGCTCCGGACATGCCGGGTGTCCCCTGTGCTATTTTTTTTATGTCAATATCATCCGCAAGCACTTTATCCTTGACATGCACTTCAAGAATTGCGGCGCGATCTTTTACTCCTGGACGGTCAATAATCACATGTCGATCAAAACGACCGGGACGAAGCAGGGCAGGGTCAAGTACATCAGGTCGGTTAGTGGCAGCGATAACTATTATTTTCTCATGAGTTTCAAATCCGTCCAGTTCACTTAAAAGCTGATTCAGAGTTTGCTCTCTTTCGTCATTTCCACCGCCAAGACCAGCCCCTCTTGTGCGCCCTACTGCATCAATCTCGTCTATAAAAATTATGCTTGGCTGTGATGCTTTTGCTTTCTGAAACATATCTCTTACACGGGAAGCGCCAACACCAACGAACATCTCGATGAACTCCGATGCACTTATGCTGTAAAACGATACCTCTGCTTCACCGGCTACCGCGCGAGCCAGCAGAGTTTTTCCTGTGCCCGGAGGGCCTATTAAAAGAACACCTTTGGGAACGTTAGCACCGAGAGCCTGGAACTTTGCCGGATCTTTAAGGAACTCTACTGTTTCTCTCAGTTCCTGTTTAGCGTTCTCCATTCCGGCAACATCTTTAAAAGTAATACCGGATTTTTGGACGTCATGCAGTTTTGCCTTGCTCTGTCCAAAAGAAAATAAGCCACCTGGACCACCCTGTATACGCTGGGCGCCTCTCATTATAAGGACCCAGATTCCTATAATCAGAACCCATGGGAGAAGACCGACGATGAACTGCCAGAACGGGGACAATTCTTCTGGAGGATCAACATTAATTATTACATCTCTTTCTTTTAACAGAGTGAGTATTTCTTCTCCCTGGAAGGATGGCAGGTAAGTAGAAAAGTTTTTTACGCTTGTGACTGTAGTATATCCCTGAAGAAGCATGTCAGTTACTTCTCTCAGTTCTCCCCTGATGCGCAATTTTTTTATAGTAACTGAATCCACATTAGCGGAGTTTAACTGATCAATAAACTGACTGTAGTTTATTTTATACACTTTTGGAGCATCTACATTTATGAATAAGCTCCAGGAATACAAGACGATTAAAGTGATCCCAAAGACTAATATCAATCGCCACTTTGGATCTTTCAACTTGTCCGAAAAGTTTTTTATTGTTTCGTTAATATTTGGCATAACTCAAATTATTTTTCATATTATCAAGCATTAATATATCAAAATATCCTGAAAACATCCTCGTATCTATTCATCCTCTTCAGCATCGGGTATACATATATCAATATCACATCGTGTGATCACCAGAAAGAAAATACCAAGTTCATTGTCATTGTCTGATGCTGTGTATGATTCATGCAACAGAATCAGCTTATCTACAGGATAAACCGTCTGGGTTCCTGAAAAAAGCTCGATGCCGTTATAAGTAGCTCTGATTCTTGATGAAACTTTATGTCTCTTTTTGATTTTAACATGAAAACTGACATCAAGCCATCCCTCTGGCAACATGACGCCCTGATATAACGAATCATTTTCCTCAATTATAAAATCCTGTGAAAATATTCTGTTGC
>CAZVHL010000232.1:0-2227 GCA_964626925.1 uncultured Nitrospiraceae bacterium | reverse complement strand
AAATATTGTTAATTGAGGAGAGAATTAAAGTATAATTATAAACGTCTATTATTCTCTATCAGAATAATCAATTATAATCCTGGCGTTACATAATGAATATAAAAGAAACACAGACCAGTCCAAAGGAAGAACTGCTTAATATCAACAGGACACTTTCTTCCTTGCTGGAAACAGTTCAAAGCCGTTCTGACATTACAGACAGCCGACTTGATAGCTGGGAAAAGGCCTGCAGAGACATTCACCGGCAGATATCAGAAGAATCAGTTCGCGTTGCTGTTATAGGTGCAGTCAAATCAGGAAAGAGTACGTTTGTAAATTCCCTCTTCAGAGGAGATTATTTGAAAAGAGGTGCAGGGATTGTAACATCAATCGTTACACGTGTACGGAGAGGAGAAAACCTCAAGGCCACTCTTCATTTCAAGTCATGGAATGAAATAAACACTGAAATTGAAAATGCGCTGGTCCTTTTTCCTGCATGGGAGAAGCAGTCTGACGAAAAGTTATTCGATATCCAGGATGAAAAGGACCGTCAGTCCCTCAAGCTTGCTCTAATGGGACTCCGGGATGATATGATCATAATTGATGGTGCGCGGGACCCAAACAGTATTTTACTCTCGCTATACCTGAAGGGGTATGATCGTGTGGCTGAAATGCTATCCAGTGACTTGATGACCGCTGAATTCAGCGGTGATGAGTTTGCCAGACACCGCTCTTTTGTAAGTGACGATGCGCTGGCGGTTTACCTGAAAGATGTTGAGCTGGAAATTAACCACGATGATATTACCAGTTCAGTAGAGATAGCTGATTGCCAGGGAAGTGACTCTCCCAACCCCCTGCATCTTGTCATGATCCAGAATTATCTCATCCAGACACATTTTATTATTTATGTTATTAGCAGTCGTACAGGACTGCGTGAAGCTGATATCAAATTCCTGTCTATGATTAAGAAAATGGGCATCATGGGAAATACCCTGTTCGTTATTAATGTTGATATCAGCGAACATGACTCCCTGGAAGACCTGAGAGCTGTTATCGAAAAAGTGACGGAAGAGCTTGCGATGTTAAGACCTGATCCGGATATATATGCGCTATCAGCATTATTTAATTTATTCAGCATCCAAAATGTGAGCTTATCTAACAAAAACAGTCTCAGACTTGCTCAATGGTTGGAAGAAAAAGAAATGATTCCCTTTTTAACTCACGGGACCAAACATTTTAATTCCACACTTCATTCGAAACTTTCACAGGAACGAATCGGACTGCTGCTGAAAAATCACCTTGAACGAATGGCGGTCATCGCTTCGGGAGTAGAGAGTCTTGCCTGGATAAATAAAGATCTTATGGAAAAAGACACTGACAGCGCAACAGAAATCATAAAAAAGATAAGGCATTATCAAGACCAGCTTGAGAAAATCAGAACTCTGATTAAGAGCACATTAAAGGGGTCCTCAGAAGAGATTATGAAGGATCTCAAGACTGAGATCGACAGATTTTTCAATGTACAGTCTGGCGGTGTATCCTCAGAGACTCTTGATTTCATCCGCTCCTATTCTGTATCGTTCGAAAAATACCGTGAGAAGCTTGCGGTTTCAGGTTTTTCCAATACACTTCATTTTATATTTCAGAAGTTCAAGCGGGAACTAGATGTCTTTATGGCTGAGAATATTAATCCAGAGATTGCACGTTTCCTGAGAGAGATCGACGAACGTCTTCAGAAGTATCTTGAGTCTATCGCGAGACCATATAAAGCTATGGCATCAGACGCAGTTTCAGAACTCAGAGCCGCTATAAGAACTCCAGGACCGGACATGCAGACACCCTCTTTTGATGGGCAATCCCTTCTTGATATTGATGAAGTAAAGCAAACTGCAAGCCTGAAACTCCCATCCGGTTCTGCTGTTTTGCAATATTCGGCTAAAATCAGGGCAGAAGCAATTATACGTCTCGGATTCTATTCTGCGATAAATCTTTTTAAAAAAGCTTTAAAAAAATCCGCAAAAAACCGTAAGGAAGAACAGATGCACGCACTTGCTGACGGGTTTGGACTCATTAAGGCGGAAACCGAAAAATCGATTATCTTTCACTTTGAAAATTATCGTGAAAACATAAAGTTTCAATACGTGCTCAAGCTTCTCGATGCTTCTACCGAAAATCTCCATGATTTTCTGATAGAGCAATTTCAGTCTCACGGGACAGACCTTAAGACACTCGGTGAAATGATGAAGAC
>CAZVHL010000231.1:0-2233 GCA_964626925.1 uncultured Nitrospiraceae bacterium | reverse complement strand
AAAAAATCACATCCCGACAAAGTCAGCCACCTCAGCGAAGAACTTCAGGCAAAAGCAAAAGAGCTTACCCTGAATATCAATGAAGCTATCGACCTGATTAGACGATACAGGGGACGTTCGTGATCTTTCCGATCATATAATAATGAGAATTAAAATTAATGTTACCGGGCTCGTTCAGGGTGTCGGATTCAGACCATTTGTTTTCAGGCTGGCAAACGACCTTGGATTAAGCGGATATATATTAAACAACACCAGCGGCGTTCTGATTGAGGCTGAAGGGGACAAAGAGAATTTAGATAAGTTTCTTGTCAGGTTAGACAAAGAAAAACCGGGGATTTCAAGAATCTACAGTCTCCAGCACTCGTATCTTAAAGAAACAGGTTTTAATGGGTTTACTATCATGGAAAGCCAGGTGGAAGGAGATCAGAAGGTTTCTATCTTTCCGGATATCGCTGTTTGCGATGACTGCATTAATGAAGTAACAGACCCCAAAAACAGAAGGTTCATTTACCCATTCACCAACTGCACAAATTGCGGTCCAAGATTCACTATTATTCATTCATTGCCGTATGACCGAAAAAATACATCCATGAATGACTACGCTATGTGTACTGAATGTGAAACAGAATACAACCTTCCTTCAGACAGGAGGTTTCACGCCCAGCCGGATGCATGCGATGAATGCGGACCATGGATCAGTCTACATGACTGCGATGGTCAGATATTATCTGAAAAGGGCGATGCTATCGAAAAAACCATTAGTCTGATTCGCAAAGGTTACATTATCGCGATAAAAGGGATAGGTGGATACCATCTAGTCTGTGATGCAACAAATGAAGAGGCTGTGCAGCGGTTAAGGCAAAAAAAGCACAGGGAAGAAAAGCCGGTAGCTGTCATGTTTTCTGATCTGGATTCTATTAAAGCCGAAACCTGTTTAAGTATACTTGAAAAGCGCGCCATAACCTCGATCGAAAAACCGATTGTTATCGTAAATAAAAGGGACAGAGGAACACTGGCAAAATCAGTTTCACCCGACAACAGCACTGTAGGTGTTTTTCTGCCATATACCCCTCTTCACTATTTAATCCTTATAAAATTGAAAACCCCTGTTGTTGCAACCAGCGCCAACATATCGGACGAGCCGATCGCAAAAGATGAGTCAGATGTATTTAGCCGCCTTTCCAAGATAGCTGACTATTTCCTCACACATAACAGAGATATAGTAAGAAGATGTGATGATTCGGTCGTAAGAATAATGTCTGAAAGACAGATGCCGGTCAGGCGCTCAAGGGGATATGCACCCCTTCCGGTTATCGTGCCTTTTCATTTCAGGAAACCTGTTCTTGCACTCGGCCCGTACATGAACAGTACGATAGCAGTCGGAATTGATAACAAGATATATCTGTCTCAGCATATAGGAGACCTTGACACACCCCTTGCGATCGAATTTTATGAAGAAACAGTTAATGATTTACTCAAGTTGCTGGATATTAGTCCGGAGATTGTTGTATCTGACATGCATCCCGGATATTACAGCACAAAATATGGAGAAAACCATTTCAAAGACAGACTGGTAAAGGTCCAGCACCATTTTGCTCACATATTATCATGCATGATAGAAAATGAGATACCTGAAGATTCCAGGGTGATCGGATTTGCTTTCGACGGTACCGGTTACGGTTTGGATAAGACCATATGGGGGTCTGAAGTATTCATAGCATCTTACAGAGACTTCTCGAGGGCATTTCATCTGAGCCCCTTCAGACTGCCGGGCGGAGATAAATCTGTAACTGAACCTTGCCGAACAGCTCTATCATTGTTATATGAGGCATTTGGCGATAAAGCGGCAGACCTTACTCTCAGTCCACTAAACAAGAAAGAAAAATCTTTTCTCTTAGAGATGCTTAAAAAGAATGTCAATTCTCCGCAGACATCAAGCATGGGAAGGTTATTCGACGGAATAGCATCCTTAATTGGTTTGAAACATAAAATCTCCTATCATGCCCAGGCCGCAATTGCCCTGGAGCAGCTGGCCCTGAAATCAAACAGTTCAGACTCATATCCATTTGTTATCAAAAACAACATAATTGATCAGATACCTGTCATCAAAGGTATTGTGAATGATTTGAAAACTAAGATACCTGCTGATGTTATTGCCCGGAAGTTTCACAACACTATTGTTGATATTATTATTTCTGTTGCAGAAATGATCAGAAAAGATTCCGGAATAACA
>CAZVHL010000230.1:0-2240 GCA_964626925.1 uncultured Nitrospiraceae bacterium | reverse complement strand
TGAAAAATAAACTTCAATTCAGGGTTTACTTTTTGAAAATATTCTGATAATTTACAGTCTAATGCAAGCAGAGTTGTTCAATTACATGAAGGGAGGGACTGCCTTGAATAAGCTTGATATACTTGAAGATAACATATCGAAAGTTATTGATAAAATAAGTATGTTGACTGATAAAAACAAATCGTTGAATAATAAGATCACTGACTTGCAGGGGAATCTGAAGAAAAAAGATGAAGAATTAAAGTTGATCAGGAAAGAGATGAAAAGTGTTGACCTGCTTAAGACAGATATAAATAAGCTTAACTATGAACGTGAGACAGTCAGGTCTCAGGTCGAAAATCTGCTGAGAGAACTTGAATCAGTAGAACTTTAGCCATACACCAGAAGCACAATTTTACAGGGGTATCGATAATGCGTTCAGTGGAAGTCCAGATACTTGGACAGAGTTATTCTATCAAGACCGATGAGGAAGAAGAATATATTAAGACTCTGGCTAAATATATTGATGAAAAATTAAAAGAGATTTACAATATTGTCCCTAGCATCACTCAGACCAAGGCAACTGTCATGGCCGCATTTGGGATTGCCGATGAACTGTTTAAGATCAAAATGCAGCAGGAAAATCTGGATAAATTAATAGATGAAAAGACAAAGATTCTTTCAGGTTTCCTTGACTCATGAGGAGACATAAGTCTCTTCACCTCTTTATCAGCATAGACCCATTTATTCCTTTTACATAATATATCATGGAAGAAAAGAACGAACAGATACAGGAACGTATTAAAAAACTCAAAAGGCTCAGGGAATCCGGCATAGAACCTTATGGCGGGGCATTTATGGCCAAAGACAAATCTGCAGCGCTTATTGATGAATATGGTGAAATGAGCAAGGATGAGATTGATCAGGCAGGCCGTTCGTGTACAATTGCCGGACGTATCACAGCCTACCGAAATTTTGGTAAAACCGCCTTTTCTCATATCCAGGATGACTCAGGAAAAATCCAGATTTATTTTGGCAAAGATGTAATAACCGGAAATCAGGATATTTTTAAAAATATTGATATTGGAGACATAATCGGAGTCAACGGGAAACTGTTCAGGACAAGGACTAATGAATTAACCGTACAGGTTGAGACGTTGGTTATGTTATGCAAATCTCTCAGGCCACTGCCAGAGAAATGGCATGGCTTAAAGGATATCGAGACCCGATGCAGACAGAGATATGTTGACCTGATAGTTAACCCTCATGTAAAAGATCTTTTTTTAAAGCGAAGCCAATTTATCAGGTTGATCAGGAATTTTTTTGATGCACGGGATTTTATAGAAGTCGAGACCCCGATGATGCACCAGATCCCCGGAGGAGCAACTGCGCGTCCTTTCAAGACGCATCATAACGCTCTTGGTCTCGATCTTTTTCTCAGGATCGCTCCCGAGCTTTATTTGAAAAAACTTCTTGTCGGGGGTTATGAAAAGGTATATGAAATAAATAAAAATTTCAGAAACGAAGGGATATCAGCCAAACATAATCCGGAATTCACCATGTTGGAATTCTATATTGCTTATCGGGATTATCTGTATTTAATGGACTTTACGGAGGAGCTGATCCCGTTTCTTTGTCAGGAAATCACAGGTGGCCTCAAGGTTTCTTTTGGAGAAAGCACCGAAACTGATGACGGGGATGTTATTGACTTTACCCCTCCCTGGCAGCGATTGAGTATGATGGATGCAATGCAGCAGTATGGAGTTGACCCGATTGTTTTTAAAGATACAGCCAAGGCAAGAGAGTTTGCCTCTGATAATGAAATTTCAGTTGATAATAAGGCATCACATGCCAAGGTGCTGGATGAAATATTTACCAAAAAAGTGGAATCTGAACTTATCCAGCCAACATTCATTACAGACTATCCTGTTGAGCTTTCCCCTCTGGCCAAGAGGAAGAAAGATGCCCCTGAATTTGTAGAGAGATTCGAGCTGTTTGCCGGAGGCAGGGAGATCGCAAACGCATTCTCAGAGCTTAATGATCCTGCAGACCAGAGAGAGCGGTTCCTTGCACAGGTCGAGGCCCGAAAGATGGGGGATGAAGAGGCCAATTATATGGATGAGGATTTTGTGAGAGCGCTTGAACATGGTATGCCGCCTGCTGCCGGGGAAGGAATAGGTATAGACAGATTATTTATGCTGTTAACCAACACCCACTCTATAAGAGATGTAATACTGTTTCCTCAATTAAGACCGGAGCAG
>CAZVHL010000229.1:0-2248 GCA_964626925.1 uncultured Nitrospiraceae bacterium | reverse complement strand
CCTCTCAACAATAGATGACAAAACCTCCCCTGCATCTTCATTGAACAGGACATCCGCAAGATGATCTGTAGGAGTTTCTGTGCGGTTTATATATACAAGGTTGGAGCCTGTTTTGTGTGCTTCTCTCGGAATTGAAGCAGCTGGCTCAACCTGAAGCGATGAACCTATCATAAGAAGAAGATCGCATTGAGCAACACACTGAAATGCCCTGATCATCTTGGCCTCGGGCATCGACTGCCCGAACGAGATTGTGGCCGGTTTAATGAATCCCTTACACTCGTTACAGGAAGGTGCAAGGTCGCCAGCTTCCAGCCTTTCCTGTATCTCTTCAATAGGCCACAATTTTCCACAATCCAGGCAGACAGCTTTCCTGTTGGTCCCGTGAATTTCGATGACATTTGAACTGCCTCCATCCTGATGCAACCCATCAATGTTCTGAGTTATAAGGCAGTCCAATTTCCCTGCCCGCTCAAGCTCTGCAAGAGACAGATGGGCCTTGTTAGGCTTTGCTCCTTTTATTTCCTTAAATAATTCTTTTTTCATCCGCCAGTACTCAACCCGTGCATCATGACTTGCGATAAATTCCTGATATGTAACTATCCTGAACCGGTCCCACACGCCTCCTTTGCTGCGGAAATCGGATATGCCGGATTCTGTTGATATACCGGCACCCGTAAAGGCTGCAGCGTTTCCTGAATTCTTAAGGAGCTGTACCGCATGCCCTATTCTCTCTTCAAACGATTTCATGGGAGTTATTTAAATCAGAACCTCATTCTATTTCTCAAGCCGGATCTTAAGTATTATTAGTGTCACAATCCCTATCATAAAAACAATGCCGCCAACCAGCGCCCATGTTGCTCCGGGTTCCCTGTTTAACTGGAGAAGGATTTCCTCAGGATATGCTTTCAGGTTCTTGACATTTACATTCAAGCCTCTAAATATAGACGGCTGGTTTGGTCTGATTATGTCTTTCTGAATCGTCTTTCCCCCTTCGCTATACTCTATGACCACCTGCCAGTCTGTTATATATCCATAATAGTCTACACGGATATTGATGTCTTTAATCTGCAAGACCGTATTGCTGCCGGTCAGTTTCATCATAGAGCCTTCCCTCGCAGCTGCCACCTCCTGATAAGCTCCGAGTGCACTCAAAAAATGCGCGAGAAGTATAAAGAGAAAACCGATATGTATAATTTGCGGTGAAATCAACAATAACCATTGCGTGACTTTCCTTTTCTTGACAATAGATTCAACACTGCAGAAAAGAGTATTAACAGCAACAACAGCAAGAATTATTATTGTACCCCAGAGCCACCATGTGACATTAAGTGGCTGTTTGTTTATCCATTCGAAAAGTGGCATATGGTGAAGTGCCTTAAACGCCGAGTTACCGGGCATAATAAAGGCGCCGGCAAGAAACATGATAAGTACAAGCCCCAGCGACCAGAGGGTTGTCCTCAGGGAGAGAAAGAAATTATTTATCTGTTTCAGTAAAATCATAGGCTGCATTACTTCCTCTGTTCTTGATTTTGCATTAAAAACTATGCGAACTTTTCATCAACAAACTCACTCCAAGATATGTAAATAAAACAATCACAAATCCGAGAATGCCGAGATACGCCATAGGCCTTCCCATCCACCACTGTCTGAGGCGGGCGTGAAGGTAAAAGCTGTAAAATGTCCAGGAGATACTTGTCCATAGTTCTTTCGGAGTCCACACCCAGTAAGTTCCCCAGGCAAGATACGCCCATATACCCCCAAAGATCATTGATAATGTAAAAAGGCAGTATCCGATAAGTACTGCACGATATTGCAGAGCATCCAGAACAGGGTCCCTGTTTTTTATAGAAAAATATCCAAGTGCTGCGGCAACTCCAAAAAGAGCATAAGACATAAACGCTAGTACAACATGGCACTCAAACCAGACAGTCTTGAGAATCGGTGGAAGCGGGGAGTTAATCTGCTTTGAAGTGAGCGCAAATACCGTAAATATCGCAACTGATGCAGATATCAGGCTGAAGAATTTATTTCGCTCTTCCTTTAAAGTAAAACCGAATGGAATAGCAAATGCCGCGATTGACGCTGCAAGAAACGTAATTGTGTCATGAGGGCCGACTAATGGCAATCGTCCGAGTTCAACACCCCTTGAAACAATATAGCCAACCTGGAGGACC
This sequence comes from uncultured Nitrospiraceae bacterium, assembly GCA_964626925.1. Classification (GTDB taxonomy): domain Bacteria; phylum Nitrospirota; class Thermodesulfovibrionia; order UBA6902; family UBA6902; genus CAZVHL01. The sequence goes on along the minus strand of CAZVHL010000229.1, from coordinate 74 downwards.
AGTCCGAGATACAGGAATGGTCTTTTCCATAGAGCAAACAGATAAGAGGCAAAAGATAGAGCAAGTATTGTCAT
>CAZVHL010000228.1:0-2287 GCA_964626925.1 uncultured Nitrospiraceae bacterium | reverse complement strand
AATAAGCTATAGTGATGCACACATAAATTTTTTTTATTTGACGATGAAACTTCAGATGTACTAGTATGATAAACCGTTTTTTCTGATCAATCCTGTAAATTCTAATAAATTCTTACAGAAACAGGAATTTTTTTACATTAATAACGTGTACAAATTTTCCCTTGTCAATAGACCGGGGGCAAAAAGAAAAAGGAGGGATACATGAGCGGTAAGTACAAAACACCAATGTTGGATGAGCTTGAAAAAGGACCGTGGCCTAGTTTTGTCACGGAAATAAAGAAAGCCAGAAACACCAGTTCAATGCCTGAAATGGCGGATGATGAATTAGGACAGCTTGAGAAATCATTTCAAACCAAACGGGGATACTGGAAACATGGCGGGATCGTCGGAGTTCTGGGGTATGGATCAGGTGTTATCGGAAGATACTCTTCACTGCCGGAGGAATTCCCGGGCGTTGCTCACTTTCATACCTACAGGATTAACCAGCCTAGCGGTTTTTTCTATACTTCCAAAGCGTTAAAAGAAATATGTGATATCTGGGACAAGTATGGAAGTGGTCTTACTAATATGCATGGATCAACAGGAGACCTTGTCCTTCTCGGAACAACAACCGAGAATCTCGAATCGCTTTTTGCCGAATATTCCTCACGCGGCTGGGACCTTGGCGGTTCAGGCTCTGCGATGAGAACCCCAAGCTGCTGTATTGGTCAGGCACGCTGCGAATGGGCAAATATCGATGCGATGGCTATATGCAACCATATGACACAGCACTTCCAGGATGAGCTGCACAGGCCTGCATTCCCTTATAAATTCAAGATCAAGGTTTCGGGATGTGCCTGTGACTGTGTCGCAGCTATTGCCCGTGCAGACCTGTCGATTATCGGTACATGGAAGGGCAATATCAGGATAGACCAGGCAGAAGTTAAAAATTATGCTGACAGTGGTATGGATATTCAATCAGAGATCATAGATATGTGTCCAACTGACTGTATGGTTTATGACGGTGGAGCAATCAAGATAAATGATGTGCAGTGCTCAAGGTGCATGCACTGTATATCAAAAATGACAAAGGCGCTGAGGCCGGGTGAAGAGAAGGGAGCAACAATCCTCGTAGGAAGTAAGGCCCCTATTGTTGTTGGTTCACTCATTTCATGGGTCCTCGTTCCGTTTATTAAATGTGATGATGAGGGTTTTAAAAAATTAACAGAACTTACCGAAAATATCATTGAGTGGTGGGATGACAATGCAAAACCAAGGGAAAGACTTGGTGAGCTTATTGAAGTAAAAGGCATGAGACCGCTCCTGGAGGCGATAGGCGTTGATCCTCAGCCCCAGCAGGTCAAAGAGCCGAGAAAAGACCCGTTCTTCTTCTGGTCTGAAAGTGATTTCAAAAAATAAATTTATTTTAAATAGATAAAGATAAAGGAGGAAATGCAATGGCTTTACCAGAAAGACAAACAGATGTTGGACCACCACATTATGAAAAGTTTTTACCGCCAGTAATAAAGAAAAATTACGGCAAATGGAAATATCATGAAGTACTGACTCCCGGCACAATGAAGCATGTAGCAGAAGGTGGAGATGAACTCTACACAGTAAGGGTTGCATCACCGAGAATACTTAGTACCGAGACGATCCGTGAGTTCTGCGACATGGCAGAGAAGTACTGCGGCGGATATCTTCGTTTTACCACAAGAAACAATATTGAGCTGCTCGTATCAGACAAGGCCCAGCTTGATCCGCTTTTAGCTGAGCTTAAAGAAAAGAATCACATGGTCGGCGGTATCGGTCCACGCATCAGTAATGTTATTCATACACAGGGATGGATACATTGCCACAGTGCATGTACGGACGCATCCGGTCTCGTTAAGGCCATGATGGACGAGCTCCACGAGTACTTTACGACAAAAGCTCTTCCGAACAAGGTAAGGCTGGCGGTTGCATGCTGTGTAAACATGTGCGGTGCTGTTCACGTTTCTGATATAGCGATTGTTGCAGTGCACAGAAAAGTGCCTGTAATTGATGATGCAAACGTAGGAAAAGTGTGTGAAATTCCGACAACAGTCGGATCATGCCCTACTTCAGCTATCAGGCCGAATCCAAAAGAAAAAACAGTCACCATTAATGAAGACAAATGTATGTACTGCGGAAACTGCTTTACAGTCTGTCCTCCGATTGATATTCACAATCCGGAAGAAGACGGCGTGGCAATCGTGGTCGGCGGAAAGGTTGGAAGTTTGAGAACCAGTCCAAAATTCTCCAAACTGGCGATCCCGTTTTTCTATAA
>CAZVHL010000227.1:0-2290 GCA_964626925.1 uncultured Nitrospiraceae bacterium | reverse complement strand
GACCAGTTTAAAGAAAAAGGACTGAACAGCATATGGAAATATAACTGGCTGCCTGTTCACAGTCATGAATTTGATCAACCTGGGCCTGTTGTATATAGATCACTTGGACTTGCTGAAAAACTGGGGCTCGAAAATCTGTACATAGCGTTTAACGGATACTGGCCTGAAAAAGGCGTGGAACTAACAACCTGCACTTTCAAGGAATTCGAGGCTGCTGTTGTGCTCGAAAATGCCCGTGGAAGTGGCATAGAGGGGATGGTTGTGGCATCTGCCGGTAATACTGCAAGAGCCTTTGCTCACTTGTCTGCAGTGTCAGGTTTTCCGGTAATACTAGTTGTCCCCAAAATGTGTCTGTATGAGATGTGGTATCTTGAAGAATCCCTTAATATTCCTACTGTTGCGCTTGAGAATGGTGATTATTCTGACGCTATTGACCTTGCCGGCAGGATAGCGGACAAGAAGGGATATCCGTTCGAGGGGGGAGTGAGGAACATAGCAAAGAGGGACGGTCTCGGGATAGTCCTGCTTGAGGCTGTTTCCAGGATCGGTAAACTTCCTGATGCCTATTTCCAGGCTGTTGGAAGCGGTACCGGGGCGATCGCTGTATGGGAGATGTCCGAAAGATTTCTCAGGGATGGAAGGTTTGGTGACAGTCTTCCTGAACTCCACCTTGCGCAGAACCTGCCTTTTGCTCCCATGGTTAAGGCATGGGAAAAGAAGAGCCGCAGGCTTTTTCAGGAAGATCTGGATCCTGCACTGATCAATGAAATAACCACAAGGGTAATATCAAGCCGTTACCCGGCTTACTCAATAGCGGGTGGTGTTTACGATGCTCTTCAGTCCGCAGGCGGCAGAATGTACGGCATCGAAAACGATGAGGTCTACGCAGCCATGGATATGTTTGAACGTACAGAGGGCATCGATATCGTACCTGCAGCCGGAGTAGCTGTTGCTTCACTTCAGAGGGCTGTCATCGGGAAACATATTAATAAAAAAGATACGCTATTATTGAATATAACCGGTGGTGGGGAAAACAGGTTAAGGAAAGATATGAAGACCCACAGAGTCAAACCTGAATTTGTATCTAAAGAAATATCAGACAAAGAAATCGAGGAACTTCTATGCAAACTCCTGAAAACAGATTAATAGGAATATTAAAACAGAACAAGATAGACTTTGTAGCGACCCTGCCGTGCGAAAAGATAAAAGACCTGCTTGACCAGATAAGCAGAGATTTCTTCCATATCCCATTAACCAGAGAGGAAGAAGGCGTTGGTATTGCTGCCGGCATAGCGCTAACAGGGAAAAAGATTGCGCTGTTTGTCCAGAGCTCCGGGATAGGAAACATGATAAATGCGCTTCTTTCTCTAACCGGGTTCTACGAGCTTCCGCTTGCTATATTTGTATGCAGGCGCGGCGTATACAAAGAAAAAATCGCTGCCCAGGTACCGATGGGAAAGAGGCTCCCGGAAATTTTAAAAGGCGCGGGTATTTCCTTTTCAACTATCAACACAGCCGACGACATAAACCTCATAGAAAAAGAACTCCCTGATGTTTATAACAAAAATAAGATCCGCGCTTTTCTGCTGAGTCCGGCAGTTTTCGAAGGTGTGTGTGATGCTGTATCACTCTCTCCACCAACATGTCATGCACGGGGCAGGTCAGGGGAAGATTTTGAGACAGAGTCAACGCCTGAATTTACACGGTATGAAATACTAAAAATTCTTGCTGCATACCTTGATTCCAAAATCGTTGTCTGCAATCTTGGATTCCCGTCAAAGGAACTTTATGACATTAAGCATCAGCCTTCAAATTTTTATATGCTTGGCAGCATGGGGATGGCAACACCGATAGGTCTCGGCATAAGCCTTTCAACTAATAAGCAGGTTGTTGTCATTGACGGGGACGGCAGTATCCTGATGAATCCGGGCAGCCTTGCAACTGCCGCGCACTTTTCACCGCCTAACCTGACGATCATTGCGGTTGATAACAGCTCCTATGGTTCAACAGGGAGTCAGCCGACACTTACCGGTTCGTGTGTTGATCTTGCGTTTCTTGCAAAGGGTTTGGGAATCAGGAATGTTGTGAGGGTGGCAAGTAAGCAGCAGCTGAATGACGTATTGACAAGGCCTGAAAAGGGTTTAAAATTTATTCATGCACTGGCATTACCCGGGAATTCCAAAGTCCCGAATATTCCGCTTCATCATCTCGAAATCAAGAAGCGTTTCATGGAATTTATTGTGTCTTAGGTTTGGCTGTTCTGCTCTTTTGCCTTTCTGGATATGTCTTT
>CAZVHL010000226.1:0-2323 GCA_964626925.1 uncultured Nitrospiraceae bacterium | reverse complement strand
TAATATGATCGTTTACCATTCCGACGGCTTGCATGAAAGCATAGCAAATAGTTGAACCCACAAACTTGAATCCATTCTTTTTTAATTCTTTGCTCATGTTATCGGACTCGTTAGTTGATGCAGGAATTTCAGACAATGATTTCCACGAATTATTTACAGGTTTTCCATCAACAAATGACCAGATAAAATTTCTAAAGTTCCCATGTTCTTTTGTAAGTTTTAGATAGGCTTGTGCATTTGACTTTGCTGCCGCTACTTTTAATTTGTTTCGAATAATTCCAGGATCTTTTAACAAGCTCTTTATTTTCTCAGAATTCCATTTTGCCATTTTACCCGGATCAAAATCATCATAAGCATGTCGATAGGTTTCTCGTCTTTTTAGTATGGTAATCCAGCTTAAACCAGCCTGGCTGCCTTCCAGGATTAACATTTCAAATAATTTTCTGTCTTTATAGACCGGCACGCCCCATTCTTTATCATGGTATTTGATATAGATTTCGTCATTGGTAAGCCAGTCACATCTCTTCATTATTTTTTCCTGATTATTGTTGGTTTCCGGGCGATTATATTAAGAATGCCTGATCAATATCCTTAATCAGGTCTTCTACATTCTCAATTCCAACCGATAAACGAAGCAGGCTGTCTGTAATTCCCTGTCTGGCTCGTACCTCAGCAGAAATTTTTGCATGAGATGTTCTCGCAGGATCACATATGGTTGTTTCAATACCTCCGAGGCTGACAGCGGGCTTGATAAGATTCAGTTTTTTCATAAAATCATCTGCTGATAAATTTAAGTCATTTAATTCAAATGAAAGCATTGCCCCGAATCCATTCATTTGGTCACAGGCAATAGAATGTCCGGGATGATTACTTAAGCCGGGATAATAAACTTTTCTGACAATAGAATGATTGTTCAGGAATTTTGCAATTTGAAAGGCATTTTCGGTTTGTTGTCTTACACGAACTGACAATGTCTTCAAACTTCTTTCCAATATATAACAAGTCAGGGCATTGAGGACCCCTCCAAAATTAGTAGCAGTCTTTCTGATTTTACTCGCTAAATCTGAGGTTGTTACAGCAGCTCCACAGGATAAATCACTATGCCCACCCAAATATTTAGTACCACTATGAATCACAATATCAATGCCCAGCTTAACAGGATTCTGATTTATGGGAGTTGCAAAAGTGTTGTCTATGACCGTAATACAGTTACTGCGTTTAGCTATTTCAGCAACTTTTTGAATATCCAGAATACTTAAAAGAGGGTTTGTCGGGGTTTCAATAAATATAATGCGTGTTTCCGGCCTTATCGCAGATTCGATCGACTCGGGATTGGTGGCGACAAAAGAGTAGGATATTCCGAATCGTTCAAAAAACATATCTACAAAGGCATGACTACCACCATATATTTCATCATGCAAGACAACATGATCGCCCGTTTTTAAAAAGGAAAGAAGCACAGTACTTATCGCCGCCATGCCCGATGAAAAAATGACACCATCTTCAGCTTCTTCCAGATCACAGATTTTCTGCACTATCACCTTTTGATTAATGGTGTTGAAATATCTTGGATAGGCCACATCATCTGCATCCAGATATTCATGAGCTGATGAAGGGAATATTGGCGTATTAAGCCCTTTGGTAATTGTATCAGTGCCTTCGCCGGAATGAACGCATTTTGTTTCAATATGCATGTTTTCTCCTTTTGAAACTGTCAGTATATGATGGGATACATATTATGCTGAAGAGTTTTTAAATGCCAACGGCATTCTTGTGATCAACCTCAGCCATGCCATGGCTTTTCATCCATATTTACTTGTAAACCAAACAACAATTTATTGAACCCGCTGAACAAATCAACAACTGCCATAAGGTCACTTGCTGTATAGAACTCAAACGGCCTGGGACTGGTGTTTATTCTTTCAAGTTTCTCAAACATTTCATCATGAATTATTACTTAAGTATGCTTGCGATTATAGCAATAGCATTAATCCTGAATGTGTCGAGATCGTGATTCATTGGATGTGGATCTGTTTTTATATTACCGGCAATGATTAAGGTAGGTGTTTCATTAATTCCATATTTTTTAGCCATATCCACTGCTTTCTGTATCTCTTCAGCTTTTTCTCCACTCATGAGTTTTTTGCTGAAATCAGAGCCAAGCCCTACCTTGCCTGCTATTTCAGCAAGGACATTCAGATCTCCGATGTTTCTCTTCTCTACCATTTGCGCCTCGAAAAGTGCTTTCTTCATTGCTTCGCCTTTTCCAGCTTCAACTGCAAGAAGATACGCTTCTCCGGGTTTAGGTGAGCCGTGTTCACTC
>CAZVHL010000225.1:0-2342 GCA_964626925.1 uncultured Nitrospiraceae bacterium | reverse complement strand
TCCCATTTCTGGACGAAACAGTTAAAGAGGGACTTATTACTATTGAAAAAGTAACAATTATTAAATACAGGCACAATGAAAACACTACATGAAGAAATGCTGTTTTACTTGACATCGCATCTGTCTTTATATTAAGCTGATTACAGATCAAAACCTTTAAACTGGTCCTGTGAGACTGGAAAGGAGATTCAGATTGTATCTCTCTAGAAACACCACTCTTCAAGCCTCAAATCAAAGCATAAACAATATCCTCACAGAAAGAGAGTTTTTCTATGCCTAAAGAATTTCTTGACAGTAAGGAAATCAAAAGGGCGCTCACGCGAATAGCCCATGAGATTATTGAAAGAAACAAAGGGACCGAAAATCTCTGTCTCGTCGGTATTCAGAAAGGTGGAGTTACTCTTGCCAGAAGAATCGCTTCCATAATTGAATCTATTGAAGACCGTCTCATCGATGTCGGAACACTCGATATTTCTTTTTACAGAGATGACATTAATACAAGCATGAAGCAGCCGGTAGTCAAGAAGACAGAGATACCATGTTCCATTACAGAAAAGGCTGTTATTCTTGTAGATGATGTGCTCTTTACCGGAAGAAGCATCAGGGCTGCAATGGATGCGTTAACCGACTTTGGAAGGCCGGCTGAAATACAGTTGGCTGTACTGATAGACAGGGGGCACAGACAACTGCCTATACGACCCGATTATGTGGGAAAGAATATACCAACATCTTTTAATGAACGAATAGAGGTGAGTCTCCTGGAAGATAATAATAAGATTGACGAAGTGACTCTGGTCAGTAAAAAGAAAAGGAAGACCTGATATGAAGCATCTCATTAAGTATTTCTGATATGTCAAACGAGACAGACATATTTAATTCAAAACACCTGCTGGGGATTAAGGATCTTTCCCCTGAAGAAATCAGTTATATTCTTGACACATCATCCAATTTCAAAGATGTTCTGAAAAGGGATATTAAAAAGGTGCCTCCCCTTAGAGGCAAAACAGTTGTCAGTCTCTTTTTCGAACCATCAACAAGGACCAAGACTTCTTTTGCACTTGCAGCCAAGAGATTAAGCGCTGATTTTGTGAACTTTTCTGTTTCCACGAGCAGCATTGTTAAAGGCGAATCATTGCAGGATATGGCTCTCACGATTCAATCTCTGGGAGCAGATCTTGTAATAATCAGGCACTCTTCTTCCGGGGTGCCGTTATATCTAAGCAATATTTTGGACGTATCAGTTATTAATGCGGGAGACGGCGCCAATGAACATCCCACACAGGCGCTGCTTGATTTGTTTACTATCCAGTCACACAAGAAAATGATCAAGGGTCTTAATGTGGCTATCATTGGTGATATTGCCCACAGTAGAGTAGCAAAATCCAATATTTACGGACTTACAAAACTTGGCGCGAATGTAAGGGTAATAGGCCCACCAACACTTATGCCGATGGAAGTTGAAAAAATCGGCATCGAAGTATTCAATTCAACAGATGAGGGAATAAAAGATGCAGATGTTATCATGACTCTCAGGCTGCAGCTTGAGCGTCAAAGCAAGGGGTTTCTCCCTTCTCTCGAAGAATACTTTAATTTATATGGTCTCACATCTGAAAGATTGAAACTTGCAAAAAAAGACGCTATCGTTATGCATCCCGGACCGATGAACAGGGGCGTTGAAATAGCTTCTGAAGTCGCTGACGGTCCTCAATCTGTAATACTTGAACAGGTTACAAACGGAATTGCTGTTAGAATGGCTGTTTTATATCTACTTTCAGGAGCAAGACAATGAGCATACTTATTAAAAACGGCAGAGTGATTGATCCTTCTCAGAATATTGATGCATATAAAGATGTTCTTATCCAGGGGAAACATATAATAAATTTATTTCCAAAAGGGAAAGCTCCAAAATCGGCAAAAACTGTTGATGCTTCAAACTGTCTTGTGATTCCTGGTCTTGTTGATATGCATACACATCTCAGGGAACCAGGCTATGAATATAAAGAGACAATCAAGACTGGTACTCTTGCAGCAGTAAAAGGGGGATTTACAACCGTCTGCTGTATGCCGAATACAAATCCTGTAAACGACAATATTTCTGTGACTGAATTTATTATCGAAAGAGCTTCCAAAGAGGGTTCGTGCACGGTCTACCCTATTGCTGCCGTTACAATGGGCCAGAAAGGAGAGGCATTAACAGAGCTTGAGGCACTCCTGAATGCGGGCTGCATCGCTTTTTCAGATGATGGAAGACCTGTCATGAACAGTCTCATTATGAGGCGTGCGCTTGAGTATTCCAAAATCTTTGATGTTCCAATAATTTCACACTGTGAAGATCTGAATCT
>CAZVHL010000224.1:0-2389 GCA_964626925.1 uncultured Nitrospiraceae bacterium | reverse complement strand
ATCGAGATAGTTGAACTGTTACCCGGGGAAGAAGCAGGCGTAAAAAGCGCTACCTTAACGATCAGTGGCGAATATGCATTCGGATATTTAAAGGGAGAGGCCGGTGTTCACAGACTCGTAAGAATTTCACCATTTGATGCTAACAAAAGGCGGCACACTTCCTTTGCTGCCATACTGATATACCCTGAAGTAACCGAAGACATCGAAATTGAAATAAAGGATGATGACCTTAAGATCGATACGTACAGGGCCTCGGGTGCTGGAGGACAGCATGTCAATAAAACAGATTCTGCTGTAAGAATCACTCACGGTCCATCAGGAATAGTTGTAAGCTGTCAGAATGAGCGCTCTCAGCATAAGAATAAAGCGATGGCTATGAAGATACTCAAGGCCCGTCTATATTCATTAGAGAAGAAAGCACAGGATGAAAAGATGGATGAATTTATCGGGGAGAAAAAGGACATCGCATGGGGCAGCCAGATAAGGTCATATACTCTTCAGCCTTATCAGTTAATAAAGGATCATCGAACCGGACATGAAACAGGAAATGTTAATGCTGTTTTAGACGGTCGCATTGATGATTTCATGAAAGAGTATTTATTGTTCAGAAAACAGGGCGTTAAGGCTAAAAAATAAATAATGCAATGGATATTTTTGAGGTCATACGAACACGACGAAGCATTAGAAAATTTACAGAACTGGCGGTTTCTGATGAGATTATTGACAAAATAATCGAGGCTGGCACCTGGGCCCCTTCAGGATTAAACAACCAGCCGTGGAAATTTGCAATAATAAGAAACAGCACTGTTAAAACACAAATATCAGCTCTCACCCATTATTCTAAAATCGTTTTAAGCTCCAACGTACTGATCGCTGTTTTTCTTGACAATGCTTTAAGTTATGACAGAACCAAAGACGCGCAGGCGATCGGCGCATGCATACAGAACATGCTTTTATTTATCCATTCAATCGGTCTGGGAGCAGTCTGGCTTGGAGAGATACTGAAGAACAAAGACAGAGTTTCAGAAATTATCAGTAGCCATGAGGATCTTGAGTTAATGGCAGTAATAGCGTTAGGGCACCCTGCCTCAAAAGGCGGAAAAGGGAGCCGAAACAAATTTAACGATACTATCTTTTTCAGAAAATAGGGTTACAGTCCTGAACCAGTTTCGCCAACAGGCCTGACAAAAACAAACTCGAACGGTTCTTTAACAAGCACTTTGAAGGTTGTTCCATGACTCTTTGTAATTAACGAAAATGGTAATGCAACAATATACATAGCAGTTCCAACTCCTAATGAAGCTATACCTACCGGTCTCAGCAATAACATATCAGCAATCACAGAGGTTGCACTAGTGTCAGTGGCAGCAAAAGCCATACTGCTCGTTAAAACAATTATTAAAGTCAGCATTATAACAACTATTTTTTTCATCGATATGCTCCTTTCAAATTAAAATTTATATTTAAACTATAAGCAAGACCTGTCTTTAAGTCAATAATACATGTACATGCCATATATTATAGTTTCGGTTCTTTATCAGAAAAGTTTAACCCATACTATTCATCCGATCACAGTTTTTTTATCATTTCAAGTACCAGTTTCTGGCAATTTTCGGACGCAATTTTCAGATTCCATTTCCTCTTGTCTCTGACTCCTGCCACATTACTGATACCTCTCACCTCGATCATCGGCAATTCATACAATGCACATACATGGGCTATAGCCGCACCTTCCATATTCTCACAAACAGCATCAAACCGTTTACCAAGATCTCTTGCCCTCTTTTGTGATCCTGACACTGCCGAGACAGTTACAAAGCTACCGGTCTTAATCATAATATTCATATTATTCTCATCTTTGGGAAATGGAAAGGACGAAGGATCCAAAGGAAATTCATTAAAGTACTTTGTTTTTCCAATCCTCACCAATGGTATTCCTATTTCTCTCATATCTTTTATGTCTGTGGCAGTAAACACTCCCTCATCTCCATATATTTCCTTCGATGCTAAAGCAACATCCCCTATGTTTAACCCCGTACCCGGATAAGCGCCGCCAACTCCGAAGTTAATCACAGCTTGAACAGGATAATTTTCCATAACAACTGTTGCTGAACTGGCAGCATTGACTTTGCCAATTCCTGACGTAACAAGAAGAATGTCATGGCCAGAGCATCTTCCCCTGTAAATTATTTTTCCGGCTACCTGGGTTTTTCGAACATTCCTGAGAAGAGAAAGAATTTGATCACTCTCAAAATCCATTGATGACAAAAGTGCGAGCATTTTCATTGGTCGAGAAGTATTATAGAATATTCTGACAATCTCCGGTTCATTAGATATTCATTTGACTGAGCATAATGCTGTGATATAATTTAACCAATTTACTGGTGTA
>CAZVHL010000223.1:0-2397 GCA_964626925.1 uncultured Nitrospiraceae bacterium | reverse complement strand
TAACTATTTGCCGGATCTCCAGCTTCATTAAAGGTAACCAAATATTGCCTGTTTTCTTTTATAGCCATCGTTCTTGCCATCCTCATATTCTGAAACAGATCATTTGTTGCTGATCTGACTTTGCCTTTTGCGATAAATCTCCCATATTGAGGCACTGCAATAATACTGAGCAAACCTATAATCGCTACAACAATTACTAACTCAATCAGTGAAACACCCGAATTCCCTTTTGTCATTTTCATTTTCATGATTTTCAGCAATTACTTTGCAATTCTCATGCTCGTTTTAAAAAGACGAATTAATAAGGAGTTGGCAGGAAATATTATTAATTGATATGAATCAAATTTCATAGTATTATGTAATCTGTTACACAATTTAATGATTTCCGTTAAAACTGATTTTTATAATAAGTCAGTCATTAAAAACTATAATCATTAAATCGGAATCAGGCTTGCTAATCTTTAATGGTAACTACTCAGGTAGGTGCAAAGGCACATAGTGGCAAAGGGACAAAGTGAAAAAAAGGAGAGAAATGATGGAAGCACTGGAACTTGCTGAAAATATGATTCAACGTGCTCTAAAAAATGGTTGCGACTCTGCGGAGGTGTTTATTAAAAGTAGTCACGGTACGTCGGTGGAGGCAAAGGACGGCAAAGTAGAAGCACTTGAAGCATCCAGGGACTTTGGGCTCGCATTAAAAGTTATCAAAAACAGAAAACTTGGTTTTTCGTTTACAACCGAGAACGAAGACAACGAGAGTATAATTCATGAAGCCATACAGGGCGCTGAATGGACAGCAAGTGACGAATATATGGATATCCCTGATTATTTGTCTCCAAGTGATGTATTTGTCTTTGATGAGAGAATTAATGAAATTAAAGAAGAAGAGGTTATTGAGTCTGCATTACTGCTTGAAGAGAGTGCTGTTAATTTTGATCAAAGCATAAAAAAAGTTCGCAAGGCAGAGGTCAGTGTGGGAGTTGGAAAAACTACTATTGTAAATTCCAGGGGCGTAACCACAGAATACGACAGCAGTTATTGTTCGGCTCATGTAACCGCTCTTGCACAGAACCAAAGCGGCGACAGTCAGATGGGCTGGGACTATGCCGGCAGCAGGAGAATTGCTGACATTGATGTTTCAGACATAGGAAAGTGTGCAGCAAATAGGGCGATCGATCTTCTTGGTTCAAGAAAAATTACTCCTGTCAAGGCCCCTGTGATATTAAGCGAATCTGTGGCTGTTGATTTTCTTGAGATTCTCAGTGCGTCACTTTCAGCCGAAGCAGTTCAAAAGAAGCGGTCTTTCCTTGCGAATAAGATCGGGCAAACCATTGTAAGTCCGCATCTGGACATTATTGATGATGGTACAATGGCGTGGAAAACCGGCACAAGTCCTGTGGATGATGAAGGCGTTCCTTCAAAAAACAAGACTCTTATATCACAGGGAATCCTTAATGGATACATTCATAATACTTATACTGCAAAAAAGGATGGTATCGCTTCTACGGGCAACGCTGTAAGACACAGTTCCAAAAGCCTTCCCGGCGTGGGTGCAACAAATCTATTTATTAAATCAGGGGCAAGGTCCCAGCATGAGATGATTAAATCTTTAACAAAAGGAATATTAATACTTGGAGCAATGGGAGTGCATACAGCAAACCCTATTTCCGGTGATTTCTCCGTAGGTATATCCGGCCTATGGATAGAAAATGGAAACACTCTTTATCCGGTAAAAGAGGCTGTTATATCAGGCAATATTCTTGAACTGTTTAATCGGGTAGAGGAGATTGGAAATGATCTCAGGTTTTATGGAAGTATTGGGTCCCCAAGTTTATTAATTGGAGAGATGGATATTAGTGCCTAGGTTTAAAATATTGTCTCTTGCCTTTGTGTCCGAAGGCATTGTTTGTATTATCGCTTTTTTGGCAGCCCAATATTGGGACATCAGCTTTACGCCTTTAACTGAGAATATATTTCAGGACATTCTCATTGGAACGGTCGGAGCATTACCTCCATTTGCTTTCTTCATGTTTACAATCTCTGAATCAGCTGACAGAGTTTCATTTCTCCGCCCTTTAAGAAAAATAGTGATGGTCGATATAAAGGCTATCTTTTTGAACTCACGGGTTAGCGATTTAATCATGATCTCTTTTGCTGCAGGATTTGCCGAAGAGCTGCTCTTTCGCGGTGTGCTTCAGGCAAGGTTTGGCATAATAATCGCAAGTATTATCTTTGGCCTTGTCCATTTTATTTCGCCCTTGTATGTAATTATAACAGCATTCATGGGTCTCTATATTGGAGCATTCTTTTATTTTACCGAGAGTTTGCTTGTGCCGATTCAGATGCATTTCATATATGATCTGGGTGCGCTGGTTTATCTTAAATATGTTGTGTCAG
>CAZVHL010000222.1:0-2400 GCA_964626925.1 uncultured Nitrospiraceae bacterium | reverse complement strand
ATAAGCGATTCTACTCGAGGCCCGGCTATGTGCTGAAAAAAATACTGGCAATGAAAAATTTAAATGATTTGAAGGCTGCAGCAAAAGGCGCCAGAAGCATGTTCTGGCTATGGTCAAAAAGTGATGTGTTCCAGCGCAATAGACCTATAAATCAAAACAGCAAAACGAATTAGGCTAATTTAAATTATTTCTTTAAGATCAAAGGGGAAAGAGTATGAAATGGCTACGGCTCCGAAACTGTGGTTTTTTTCCTGTCCCTTAAACTCCTTCGACCTCAGAACCTGGGTCCAGGTTATTATAACGTTCCTGTAACTTACCGCAAGACCGCCGGCAATATCCGCAACGAAATAGTTTTTATCAACGCTATGACTATCGGTGAAGGTGTTGCCGTCAAGAAAAATATCACGCGCAACCGCACGCGCATTTACAGCGCCAAATATAAAGATGTTGAACTTTCTGCCTATTGCGAGCCTTGTGCTTCCTGCCGGTCGTATAAGCGAAACACCAAAGTCTTCCGGAATATTCCAGCCTAAACGCAATTCCGTTCCTGCATTAAAGTAGGTATAAACATTGCCAATAGCTCCTCCCATGTAAGGAATTATGCTATATCCTAATCTTTCAGAGTCAACAGGATGGAAAAGCCATTTGCGCTCAAAAACAACCGCGAGGCCGGGTTCGTTTTTTAACTGGTGGTCCCAGCCATTGGGTGTCTGAAGCTCACGAAGTTTGTGGACAAGTTTCTGCGTCTCTTCGGTATATGATTGTGGACCTATTAATCCCAACTGAATTTCGACCGTATCCATGAAACTCTTACTGTCCTGCACCTCATTTATCCGGTGATACGATGTCGAAATATAAGTCCAGCCGGCATATGGCCGATCATACTCAATCAGGTCAGATCGCGAAATATCAGCAGGAGTAAACATATTCTGTCCAAATGCAAATTCTACCTTGTGCTTGAATGCCGGGCTCGACCTGCTTATGAATGGAATTTCGTGGATGTATTTCAGTACTCGGCGTGGCAATTTGCCGTCAGGCGCATGTGGAGAGAGGTCCGGCGAAATAATAGAATATTTAACACCGTTGGTGTAGTTGCTGTCCGTTCCGTTAAAAAGGTCATTTTCGAAATAGAGGGTATGCGTCCATGGATTCTGCTCTTCGGCTGCTGAAGCTGACCACAACAACACCATGCACGGTATCAGGATGATGAGTAATCTGCATTTCATTTTCTCCTCTCCCTTGCAGGCACAAAAATAATGTGAAAACTATATAAAAAAAGATTAGTTTCGGCTGGAATATTTGATTATAACAAAACAGGTTTACTTTCTTATAACTAGCACAGGGTGTTTTGTACTGTTATGAATAACCCCGTGGGTTATGCTGCCCAGAACAGCCGACTCCAGCATTCCTTTTCCGTGGGAGCCCAGGACAATAATACTCGCTTTTGATCTTTTGGCTTCTTTGATAATCTCTTCAACCGGATGGCCCGAACGGATGACTATCTTTACTTTTATTCCATTCTTTTTGCAGAGCTTCTCGGCTTTCTGTGTGTACCCTTCAACTGCCTGCTGTAGGTAATCATCGATAGGGGCGATCAGATTTGATGCCATATCTACTGGAATCGACTGAACTATAAAGGCACTCTTGTCGATTACACTCAATAAAGTAACGGATGCGCCTATCTGCTTTGCAAAGCCAACTGCGTATTTAACAGCCTTCCATGCAGTATCAGAACCATCTGTTGCGACGAGCAGTTTTGAAACCATAATCCCTCCCTCTTTATAGATTTAATTAATTACATTAAGACGTCAGAAGAAAATTATCAAGAGGCTTTGCTTTTAAAAATATTTGCCCCCTAAAAACTTCACTATTCCCTGTTTCTGATATTTACTCATTATTCGATAGCATGTTTCAATAAACATGCCTTAAAAACAGATTAAGGGGGATATTTTATTTTGACAATAAAAACAAGATGTTATAGCGGAAAAACCAGTAAAGTTGAATTATTCAGTTAGAGCCTAATTGTAATATAAGATAGATATGTAACGTTACTGATATGCAACATTTTACACTTTTCTCCTTACATTAAAGATCTTTGCTTTCAACTACCCTCTTGTAAAATTTACACTCTTTGCAGTCACCTAATTTGCGGGCAATAATTCCACTTACTTTTTTCCCGCAGAATGTCCCGGCCACAGCCCAGCATATCCGTCCATAGTGAGGGTAGGCATGACATACATTGACAACGTCACCTTCAGTCTTTTCTGCACCGCACTTATTGAATTCCCAGCACTGGGTCTTCCTCCCTTCTTCTTTACTCTGATAAGGAAACAACAGTTTAAAAGACGAACCTTTCCCTAATTCACTTTCTACTCTTATTAATCCATTATGCTCATCCAT
>CAZVHL010000221.1:0-2414 GCA_964626925.1 uncultured Nitrospiraceae bacterium | reverse complement strand
AAAAGTGATTTTTCTTTGTCTGGAGAAT
This sequence comes from uncultured Nitrospiraceae bacterium, assembly GCA_964626925.1. Classification (GTDB taxonomy): domain Bacteria; phylum Nitrospirota; class Thermodesulfovibrionia; order UBA6902; family UBA6902; genus CAZVHL01. Next base: position 2,386 of record CAZVHL010000221.1, on the reverse strand, counting down.
TGCTGATTTTGGTGAGAGTAATACTGTATTAGGCATGTCCATCAATTCGGGGGAAGTCCAACATATTATTAATAGTCTGACCGGATGATCATATGATAGAACTTCACCGAGATCATATGCGCTGCAAAGAAAGCGGCAGTTCAAGATTATTTTCTTGCATTAATCTTTCATTAATCAAAAGCTCTTTTGCCAGTCCGTCAACCATCACTTTTCCATTGCCAATCACAATACATCTCTCACAAACATCTAATATAAGATCAAGGTCATGGGATGCTATAATCTTTGAGTGTTTAAACTCAATGAGAAGATTAATAAGCTGTCTGCGCGATTTGGGATCAAGGTTTGCAGCAGGTTCATCCATAACGAGTATATCCGGCTGCATTGCAATGACTGTCGCTATTGAAACTGCACGCTTCTGTCCCAATGAGAGACGGTGAGGGGGCTTATCCTTCAGATCAAGAGAATCTACCCTGGATAAAGCCTTGTTTACTCGTTCAACTACTATTTCCTTTGACAGTCCCAGATTCAGCGGCCCGAATGAGACATCGTCAAAAACAGTTGGCATAAAAAGCTGATCATCGGGGTTCTGGAAAACCACGCCGACCTTTTTTCTGATGTCGACACGCGTCTTTTTGTCCAACCTGACATCACCTATTGTAATTGTTCCTTTTGAAGGCATGAGGTATCCATTTACATGTGAAATTAAAGTAGATTTACCTGCACCGTTTGCGCCCACAATGCCGACTGACTCTCCATGAGTAATTCTGAAGCTGAGCCCTTTTAATGCCTCTGTGCCGTCAGGGTAAGTAAAATGGACATCTTTAAATTCAATAATGTGATGACTCATATTAAAAACAGTTCTCCGAGTATTTCTGCAACATCATATCTCCTGAATATTATAAATACAGCAATTGCAGTAGTGGCAAATATTATATCAGTGAATCTCAGTCTAAAATCCTTGACCAGCCTGATCTGACCGTCAAACCCTCTTGAACATATTGCCTGATAAATTCTCTCTGAGCGTTCTATGCTCCTGACAAGGAGTACTCCAACTATGTTTGTAAATGATTTGATATTTTTCCCTCTTTTACCGAATGACCTCATATTTCTTGCTCTTACGATACGCATTGTTTCTTCAACGAGCACAAAGATATATCTGTAAAGAAAGAGCAGCTGTACGACAAAGATCTTCGGCACCCTCAGCCTGTCAAGGGCAAAACATATTCCCGGGAATGATGTTGTAGCTACAAGCAGGAGGGCGGCGCTTATAGTGAGAATAAACTTGATAATAATGGATGCAAAGGAAATCCACCCACCTGAAATCTTTATCCCGTATACGCTATACATGATCCGGGTGTCCAGTACAGGATTAAAAATGCCGACAAACAGTACAAAAGGGGAGACAACAAGGAGCTTTTTTAATATGACTTTAAGCGGAATCTCTCCTGCCGCGATGAGAAAAACAGGGAATATAAAGAACGGCATCATTCCCTGAATCTCATACTTCGGGAATGAGACAACGGCTATAATAAATGCAAGTGTAACAATAAGCTTTACCCCCGGATTAAGCCTGTGGACAAAGGTTTGTTTATAAGACAGAGTGTCGAGATAGCCTATGTTGAAATATTCTGTATCAAAATCAGGCATAATTAAAACCGGGAATCAGACCCTTTTAACCCCTTAAATTTTTTTGCCGACTTTATCCCGAACCCAACCAGAAATACCATCACCATTACTATCACACTGCCGAGAACTCCCGATACTGAAGTGCCTGAGTTTATAGCCGGCCATTGTTCACCGGCTTCTCCGCCTTCGGTGTCATTTTCTGACCGGAAATCATAATCTGGCAAAATGGCTGTCTTGTCCTGTATCTTTCCAAGCAAAGGGATAATCCCTTTTTCAGGCACGGTCAGTTCTGTTTTTCCATAAACCTTTTCAAGGGACCATTCAAGCCCATCAGGATGCGTTGATGCAAACCAGGAGAATGCCCCACCAGTAATTAACGCCGCCAGTCCAAGCGTCAGAAGGATACTTTTTATGGAAGCACCGACTGCAACCGGTTTTGAATCAAACGCGCTTTCAATTATTTCAGGTCTTGCATTTCTCACGTAATTAACTACACCTGCTGTAATGAACCCTTCAACCAGGCCGATTGCCAAATGTACAGGAAGCATCATTGCAGAGAATGTTACAAAAGGAAGTTCAGTCTTTCCCGACAAAAGAGTTTCGATAACAACACTTAAGGCTCCCATCTGAAGTGCTGCTACAACGCTTATTATCGAAGCTAAAGTAATCATTCTGGCGTTTCTGTTATTCTTGACAATTACCTTGAAAATATATGGATAGGCAATGAAACATGGAAACACCCCAAGGTTCCAGATATTGC
>CAZVHL010000220.1:0-2415 GCA_964626925.1 uncultured Nitrospiraceae bacterium | reverse complement strand
TTATGGAAAAAGAAACATTTAACGCATGGATTATGTATCATGAAATTCAACGATTAGACCGTCTTGGGTTTAGCCAAAACAGGATAGCCAAATACCTGCATCTCAACTGGCGGACGGTCAATAAATATTTTAATATGAGCGAAGAGGGCTTTGAGCAATTCCTTCTTCGAAAAGCCGGCAAAGACAAGATCCTGGATCCGTATAAGGATTTCGTGCTCTCCCGTTTACAAGAATATTGCGACACTTCAGCCGCCCAGATGTTTGATTGGCTCAAGGAGCATTATGCTGACTTGCCTGATGTGTGTGAGAAGACGGCCTATAACTTTGTGATGGGCATTCGTCAGAAGCACAATATACCGGTTCTTGATACCTTTAGGGAATATTTTCCTGTTGAGCAACTTCCCTATGGGGAACAGGCCCAGGTCGACTTTGGCCAATACAATATACCTCATAGTAGTACAAACAGAAAGAAAGTACACTTCTATGCCATGGTACTGTCACGAAGCAGGATGAAATACATTTATTTTCTTGACAGGCCATTTACCGCAAAAGACGTCTGTACGGCACACGAGAAGTCTTTTGAGTATTTCGAAGGTATTCCACAAACAATCGTTTATGACCAGGACAGGACTATTGTAGTAGATGAAAACATTGGCAATATTATCCTCACCGCTGATTTTAGAAACTACACTAAATCCAGAAGCTTTAAACGGCACTTTTGTCGCAAAGCTGATCCTGAAAGCAAGGGAAAGGTGGAAAATGTAATTGGCTATGTCAAAAAGAATTTTCTCTATAACCGCAAATACATCGATTTAGACACACTTAATGACCAAGCCATCGCATGGCTGTCAAGAACGGCAAACAAGAACATTCATAACCTTACAAAAAAAAGCCCTATGGATGAGTTTGCCATCGAGAAACAATATCTATCACCCTACACACCACTAACAATTAAAACAGAAGATATGAAAGCATACATGGTAAGAAAAACAAATGAGGTAAACTACAAAGGGAATTTTTATTCTTTGCCCCAGGGTACCTACACCGGAGAAGAAGTACACGTTTGGATCAAAGAACGGGAAGGGGAAGTAGAGCTTTATTCAGCCGATAAAAGCCTCATCTGCGCTCACAGACTATCCGCAGAAAAGGGGAAAAGCATCATAAACACCGATCACCGCAGGGATAAATCCGGCAGCATTGATGAAATCATGAATGTTGCGGCTGAATATTTTGATGATACGGAAAATGCAATGAAATACTTTAAAAAAATCCAGAAGGGCTTGCCACGATACACCAGGGATCATTTGCAGGTAATAATGAGAACTTTAAAAGACATCCCACAGCATATTGCCGATAAGGCACTTGATTTTTGTATGAAGAACCACAATTACTGCGGGCATGACTTTCAGAGCGTGGCTTTTGTTTTATGCGATACAAGTGCTTCGCAAACTGAAATGCCGGAAATCAAACTGATGAATACAAATAATCTCAGCAAAGCTAATGAAAAGCCTGAGACAAGCGATATCAACGATTATCAGAATATTATAAACCCTTAAACCTTAAACTATGATACAAACGCAAATTATTAAAACCCAGTGCAGGCAACTCAGGTTATCCGCTGTAGAAAACACTATAAACGAGGTAGTTATGAAGGCTGAAAAAGAAAAAATAACGTACTTGGAGTTTTTAAACCGATTATTCACAGCTGAAATCAACGGGCGAATGGAAAAAGACAAACAGCGAAGGCAGAAACATGCCAGGTTGCCGTTGAGTTACAATTTAGATTTGTATGACTTTACATCTGAAAACAGCATGGGCCCGCAAGAACTAAAGCAACTCAGGGAGCTCAAGTGGTTAGAACAAAACTTCAATGTGATCCTCATGGGGCCATCCGGAACCGGAAAAACGTACCTGGCGGCCGGACTCTGTTTTGATGCCGTGGACCAGGGTTACAGGGCCTACTTCCAAACAATGGCCTCTCTTGTTAAAGTACTTAAAATGAAAGAGGTCACAAGAAAAGCCGCAACCGAATACAAGCGTATCATCAACGCTCATTTGCTGGTCATAGACGATATAATGATGTTTCCTGTTACACAGGAAGATGCGGTAGCCTTCTTCAACCTGATCAACGAGTTGCATGATAAAACATCATTGGTAATCACAACGAACAAATCCCCCAAAGAATGGGCAGATGTACTCAAGGATACTATTTTAACGACTGCTATTTTAGACAGGATATTATACCGCTGTGAGATAATTAAATTATCCGGAAAAAGTTATAGAATGCAGAACCGAAAAACTATTTTTGACAATAACAAAAAACAATAAAGGCAGGATGAAGTTATGTATTCTTGATTGCCATTTTTTGTGTATCTCAATTTACCGAAAGTTGTGTACTTCTGGTTTCTGGTAACA
>CAZVHL010000219.1:0-2430 GCA_964626925.1 uncultured Nitrospiraceae bacterium | reverse complement strand
TTATAAAATCGAGTTTGGTTTTGATTTCAGCGATCATATCGTACATTTTCCTGTTATCCGTACCATCGTCATATGGCTGTTCAGTAGATTCAGAATCATCCATTAATGAAAAGGCCTTTGAACTGGTGAAGGACTTAATAAACTTCTCACCCCTGTCATGATCGATATTTGCAGGATTTGCAACAACAGATATTACATCATCTACCCTGAAGTAACATCTTTGCTCATTCTCATCATCCTTATTATTCGGCATCCCGGTCTCCTCATTACTATGAAATATTTTTAATGCACCTGAGTTCCATGAATCTTAATTATATAATTATAATGTACTGTTGCAATTCTTGCTAACCCACATTATTCACCCAGCAAAGCAGGCATCCAAAAAAAACGTTTTGGATGCCTGCTTTGCTTCAATATATTTATGAATAATATGGGCTAACGAATAATAAATATTGTCACTAAGACAGGGTGAGTATTGCTGATCTGTTTTGGACAGGTTTATTTTAATAAGATGATGGCTGGAATTATGAATCAGGCTAAGCTAACCTCTCACATACTTAGTCCTGATTTTGATACATCTTGTGGGCATTCAGGACTTCTTGAATGCCCTTTTTCTGAACGAATGTTAAAAACTCTGGCCTCAAATCTCCTCTAAAATTCTTCCGGCAATTTTGGACGAATCAATTTCGTAATTGCCCGAATCGATTACTTCTTTAATCTCCTGAATTTTATCGAGTCTGACATCAGGGAGTTTTTTGATCTCGGCCTTTAATTCCTCTACTATACTGGCCCATCTCTCCATATCAATATTCAGACCCCGATCCCTCTTTAAGGCTTTTTCCCCTTTTTCCTGCTTGTTTCCCTTTTTTTTCATTTTGTAGCCCCTTTCCAATAAATCCTTACCTGAAATTAGTATTTTAATTTCATGGACTTATATGTTTCGTCGACTCCTCCTTTCTTGATGTGTAAATTTATTTTACACTTTCTAATTATCTTATCGACACATATTCTCATACCTTTAGGAGTTTTTTGAAAATAATTAAAAATAATTATTTCGCATATCAATAGGGCCTAAATCTAAATAGTATATTGAACGCTGAATAGAGGGAAATGGTCAGTATTTCACGACCGGAAAATTAATTTAATTGCAGGACAAAGCGGAATTTAAGTCATATTAAGTCTGATAAATATAAGCAGCAAGTTCAGTCATGTGTGACTGCATCTATTTAATTTTTGTTTTAAGCTTGATAAGAGCCTGACTGTGAACCTGACAGACCCTTGACTCTGTAATGTTCAGAATCTTTCCGATTTCCTGCATCGTCAGTTCTTCCCAGTAATAAAGTGACAGGACCAACCTTTCCTTTTCAGGCAGAGTATCAATAAGTGCAGCAACATTCTTTTTTGTATCTTTTTCCTCGAGTTCATTCAGTGGACTTTTTGCTTTAGGATCAGCAATACATTCTGCTATGTTCAGGTCACTATCGGCATACTTGTTGTTCTTGAAATCTTCAAGTCTCAATGGACTTGATGATGTTGCATACTGGAGTATTCTGAAATATTCACCAAGAGGCATATCCATTGATTCTGCTACTTCCGTATGATCAGGAGTGTGTCCCCATAATTTCTCGAGTTTCAAACGGGCCTTGTTGATTCCATCGATCTTTTTTCTCATTGATCTGGGAATCCAGGCAGTTGCTCTCAACTCGTCAATCATCGCACCTCTTATCCGCAACTCTGCATAAGTCTTCAGCTTTACTCTTCCTGGTTCGAACCGTTGAAGGGCATCCATCAGCCCCATGAGTCCTACGCTTATAAGATCGTCCATGGTAACATGGCCTGGCAATTTCCATGATAATCTATAGGCAGTGTACTTAATGAAAGGCGAAAACTCTTTTATGATCTCTTCCTTCTTTTCTTCAGTTATTTTTTCTTTAAACTTTAGCATGATGTTTTTATTAGACCTCCTAAAATTATTTGTAGTGTTCCTTTTAGATGGGTGTCACTATTCAGGTTAAGTGCTTTTGCAATCCGCAAAAAACTTTTCGCTGCATTACTTTCAGGATAAATCTCCATAAGGGCCTTTTGCTGACGAACTGCCATCGGAATCAACTCGTCGTAAGGAATGAAACCCATATAGTCAAGCGAAATGCTGAGAAATTGTTCGGCTGCATCAGACAATCTCATGAAAACATCTGTTGCTTCCGCTTCATTTTTAACTTCGTTTATAAGAACCTTGAAATTTTTCTCCTGGTGATTGATGAAGAGAACTTTAATGAGTGCATATGCGTCTGTCAATGCAGTAGGTTCTGCCGATGTAACTATAATAATATCCTGCGAGGCAGTGCAGAAAAATGCAACGTTTGAAGAGATTCCAGATGGCGCATCAATTAAAAGGTAATCAACATCTTCATCATATAATTCAAATTCCTC
>CAZVHL010000218.1:0-2437 GCA_964626925.1 uncultured Nitrospiraceae bacterium | reverse complement strand
GGCAGTCCACATGGGCATAATGCCGCGCTTCCGTCTCATACTCTACATGCGCTGTTGCTATCGTTATTCCCCTTGCCTTCTCCTCAGGCGCATTATCTATCGAATCAAACGCACGAAAATCTGCCCCACCCTTCATTGCCAGATACTTCGTTATCGCTGCTGTCAATGTCGTCTTCCCATGATCTACATGTCCGATCGTTCCTATGTTTACATGCGGCTTTACTCTTTCAAATTTTGCCTTTGCCATCTTTTCCTCCTGTATAATTACTCATTATACTTAACAGAACGTTCAGCGTCCTTTAGCCTCCCCTTACTTTTAAAACAATCTCTTCAGAAATGCTCTTTGGAATCTCTTCATAATGAGAAAACTGCATAGTGTAAGTTGCACGTCCCTGAGTTTTTGATCTCAGATCAGTTGCATAACCGAACATAGAGGACAGGGGAACCTGAGACGCGATAACCCTCACATTAGCCCTCTGATTCATCGTCTCTATGCGACCTCTTCTGGAATTCAAATCACCTATTACATCACCCATATATTCTTCCGGTGTCACGACTTCTATGCTCATAATCGGTTCAAGCAGTACAGCTTTTGCCTTTGAAAAGGCATTTTTCAGTGCCATAGAGCCCGCTATCTTGAATGCCATCTCTGACGAATCCACTTGATGAAATGATCCATCGTATAACGTAACTTTAACGTCAACAACAGGATAGCCAGCAAGTATACCATTTTCAAGTGATTCCTTAACACCCTTTTCAACTGCCGGTATATATTCCCTCGGAATCGAGCCACCAACTATTTTGCTTACAAATTCAAAATTGCCTCCCGACTCGATCGGTTCAACTTCCAGATAAACATGACCATACTGGCCACGACCACCCGATTGCCTGACAAACTTGCCCTCAGCCGAGGTTTTTTTACGGATAGTTTCCCTGTATGCAACCTGGGGTTTACCTACATTTGCACCAACTTTAAATTCTCTTAAAAGACGGTCCACAATAATATCTAAATGAAGTTCACCCATCCCGGATATAATTGTTTGTCCTGTATCCGAGTCATATGAAACCTTAAAAGAGGGATCCTCCTGTGCAAGCTTGCCGAGTGCAATAGACAGCCTCTCCTGGTCAGCTTTGGTTTTGGGTTCGATCGCAACCGAAATAACCGGCTCAGGAAATTCCATTGATTCGAGAATGACCGGATGGTCCTCATCACAAAGTGTATCCCCGGTAAGAGTCTTTTTCAACCCTACAGCTGCCACAATATCGCCTGCTTTTACTTCTTTAATATCTTCCCTCTTATTGGCATGCATATTCAGCAGCCTGCCAACGCGTTCTTTTTCATCTTTAATTGAATTGTATATGTACGAACCTGCTGACAGAGTGCCAGAGTATACCCTCAGAAAAGTCAACTGACCTACAAACGGATCTGTCATTATTTTAAATGCGATAGCAGAAAATGGTTCACTGCTTGACACCTTTCTTACCACCTCTTTGCCTGTGGCTGGTTCAATCCCGGTTATTGGAGGAACATCAAGCGGACAGGGCAGGAAGTCAATGATCGCATCCAACAGAAGCTGAACGCCTTTATTTTTAAAGGCCGAACCGCAGAGAATCGGCGTAATTTTTAATTGAATAGTCCCTTTCCTTACAGCCGACTTAATAATATCAGCCTCTATTTTTTCTCCTGACAGGTATTTCTCCATAAGCGTATCGTCAAAATCAGCCACTGTCTCCAGCATTTTCTCTCTGTACTCAACTGCCTGTGGAAGATATTCTTCAGGTATATCTGATTCAACATAATCAGCGCCTAATGAATCATCATCATATGTATATGCTTTCATTTTAATCAGGTCAATAGATCCCCTCAAGTCTTCTTCTGCGCCGATCGGGATCTGAACAGGAACAGGTACTGCACCAAGCCTTTCTACCATAGAGTTGACAGCCATAAAAAAATCTGCACCCATTCTGTCCATTTTATTAATGAATGCAATTCTTGGAACCGCGTACTTGTCAGCCTGTCTCCATACAGTTTCTGACTGGGGCTCTACACCTGCAACCGCATCAAAAAGAGCAACAGCTCCATCAAGTACTCTTAAGGACCTCTCTACCTCAATAGTAAAATCAACATGTCCGGGTGTATCAATAATATTAATCCGGTTATCGTTCCAGAAACATGTTGTTGCAGCAGAAGTAATTGTTATTCCTCTCTCCTGCTCCTGAACCATCCAGTCCATCACAGCTGTACCATCATGCACCTCACCCATCTTGTACGTGACTCCCGTGTAATACAGAATGCGCTCCGTAGTCGTGGTCTTCCCTGCATCTATATGAGCCATGATGCCGATGTTCCTTGTTTTTTCCAGTGATGTACTTTCCGCCAATGTTTTCAATTTTCCTTACCACCTGTAATGAGCAAAAGCCTTGTTGGCCTCGGCCA
>CAZVHL010000217.1:0-2460 GCA_964626925.1 uncultured Nitrospiraceae bacterium | reverse complement strand
AAATCTGCTTTAAGGCTTGCCAGGATACGCCCATCCGCAAGATTCCCGGCAGCAGTAACATTGTTTCCGGTCAATGTTCCATCCAAAACGCCCTTCCCCGCATTAATGCCTTTTACTGTGCTCTCGTGAATATCAACAGAAAATTGAATATCCGGATTATCAAGAGTACCGGTGCCTTCCACTTTCAGCCCGATCAACGCATCCATCGGGTAATTTTTTATCAGATCAATATCTTTTAATCTGATACCAGGAGAAGAAATATCCATACTGAATCGTTTATCAAAGAATATAACTCCACTCCCGGAGAAAACGGATTTATCTTTAACAGCCTCTATATTTTGCAATGAAATGCTTTCAGGTCCTATTACAGTTTTAAGAGAAATTCTGTCAAACTCCTGTCCATAAAAAATGCTGTTACTTAGTGAAATGTCCGCTTTGCCCGTAAATTTATTTGTGTCACCTTCAAAATGAATAGAACTGTCAATAATTCCTGAAACAGGCAATGCTTTGTATATCTCTGATATATGCTGTTCTATAGGAAATTTATTAATTGATGCATTAATCATGAAGGACGGATCGTCAAATGAAAAAAACTTCCGGGCTTTTCTGAAATTAATTAATCCAGAGAGATCTATGACCGACTGTCCCTTTTTTATCCATGCATTACTTATTGATAACGAATCAATCTTATATACTAACTCAGCAAATGCACTCGTGAACTGAATGCCATGGACACTACCGGCTTCGAATTCAAGCCTTCCGGATATTTCTGGATCAGTTGTCGATCCTGTTGCAATACCAGTAAATTTCACAGGAGCATTAAAACGTTTATAATATGGTGCTGCCAATTCAGCAGCATCCTGACCGGTTAACTGTAAACGCAGGGCAATTGCTTTATTTTTAAAATCTATATTTCCATCAAGAGAAAGCCGGGTGTCTGATGTTGCAAATATAGTGTCAGTCAATATCAGGTTCTGATTTTCAAGTTTGATCGTAGCAGATATATTATCAAGTTTACTTAGTACGTCCTCACCAGGGTTAGAAATGTTCAGATAACTCAGGTTTGCATCGATACTTATATCCTTGTCGTGATCATGCACCAAATGGAAATTTCCATTTAATTTCCCGGCTGGAAAAGGGGGTTCCCACCCTAAATATGAAAAAAAATTCATACTGCTGACATCTGCAACATCCACGGTAACCGAGTAATCACCAGTAGGTATACTCAAAAACGCGTCACCTGTCATGACTCCGTTATATGTGTGTGCTGTAATCGCCTTGAGTGAAAATTCATTTTCCCTATATTGAATCTCTCCTTCAGCATCGTCCAAGGGGAAAGTACCGAAGATTGCGTTTTCAAGCTTCACAGTCCCCTTCCCTTTAATGTCAGGATATGAACCTTCTATAGTTCCTTTAACCGCAAGATTGCCCTCGATAATCTCATTTACACCTAATATTTCCATCAATGATTCAAGGTGAAACCGACTATCAGTATTAATATTAAATATAATTTCCGGCCATGTTGAATCCTTATCTTCCAGTAAATTAACCGATCCATCAAAAGACAGTACCCCGTCTTTCTCTTTCTTTACACCATAATATTTATTGTATGTAGATGCAAAAATGGTAGCCTTGCCCGTCAGATTTCCGTCTTTTACCCTGCTCTCAGGTGAAAGGTTAATCACCCCTTTCAGATGAAGAGAAGACTCCGAAGAGAGAATCTGGATCTCCTCGACCTTGATACTGTTATTGCTGATTTCCAACTTGCTTTTAACATTAATATCGAGTTCTGCATTATTAGGAAATCTTATTGTTCCTTTTCTCAGTAGTAGACTTACTGTTGCAGATCTGTTTTTCATGGCCATATCAAAAAAGAGGCCACTGCCGGAAATCTTAGTCCGATGCTTTTCAGGTTTATAATCTACCTTCCCTTCTGTCATCTTGATGTTTTTCAGGACTACTTTAAATTTCCCCTTTTCGCCAATTGAGGCAGATTTGTTTATGCTATCAATAATTTTTAAAATAGCGTTTTCATCCGCGCTCAACTCCGGTTCCTTCAGTACCAGTTTTTTGATAACTATTTCATCAGACAACAGTCCAAGTAAATCAATATATGCTCGCGACTTCGTAATCCACAACAGCCTGTTACCATCTTTGTCATAAACATTAAATCCTTTTGCCTGTACATAAAAAGGGAATAGATTAATAACAGCCTTGTCGATGATTATTCTTTCTCTGGTTATGTTTTCCAGCTGAGGAACAATAATCCTTTTAATCGAATTTGAGAGATATGGGCCTCTGAGAAGAAAAGAAAGGATGGCGAAAAAAAAGATACCCAGACTCAATAATGTAATTATTTGTGCTTTCTTAGTCTTTATTTTTAACATTTTTAAATTGCAGTAGTATATATGATAATAGGCAATAGATATAATAACTAAACCAAAAGATAGGCGTCAATTT
>CAZVHL010000216.1:0-2465 GCA_964626925.1 uncultured Nitrospiraceae bacterium | reverse complement strand
GCAGAGCTAAGGCATCTATTTCTTTTGTTGTGATAAAAACAATTCCATAGCTCGACTTTCCATCACCAAACCCTTTATCTTCATCTCCGGTATTAAATATAATGCCCGGTTTTAATGCAAAGCTGAGTCCTTTCTTTTCATAGATTCGCCATTTAATTTCCACACCTGAATCGCCAATGCCGTCTTCACTACTGTCTTCTTCAGGATTTAAAAAAAGATATGGCATAGAGAGAACCACATCTACGTTATCGCCGATACCGGTACATAGGCCAGCGGTAATTCTCCGTTGCCTTATCTCCATTATCCTTAGAGTGTTCTCCATTGATCTCAATCTGAAATTTTCCTGTACCCTGTGTGCCTGTGTCGTCAGTAATAAGTGGATGTGCTGAATAGGCATTTATTACAATAAACGGAATACAGATTGCAAATAACAGAGAATAAATAAAACCTTGAATCATTAAAAATTTTGACACGTGAAATTTACACTTCATATATACCTACTTACTGATACTATATGGTGTTACTATTATCAATATAGTGCTACCTATCATTAAAAAAATTACTTTAGATCTTTGCCTGTTGTCGTCAATGAAAGTTTTCCATGTTTCACCCCCTTCGTCCCTATCAGCTTATCAGCTATTTTCTTTATTTCCTTCCCCTTTCCTTTAACAATAATGACCTCAAGACAATTATGATGATCAAGATGGACATGCATTGAAGATACAATAGAAGTATGAAAATTATGTTGAATATCCGTAAGGGTATCGGTAAGTTCCCTTGTGTCATGGGAATAAACTATTGTAATAGCACCTACAGTCTCTTTATTGCCATACTCCCACTCATCCTTTACAATGCTATCTCTTATAAGGTCCCTTATAGCCTCGCTTCTGTTGACATTCCCTTTCTTTGTTATAAGACTGTCAAAGCTCTTTAAAAGAGAAGAGTCTAATGAAATCCCGAATCGTTTAACGCTCATAGTGTTACCTTTATGAAAAAAGTAACACTACAATATCAGATTAACAATGTATTGTCAATGCTTCGCTTGATAAATATTTTGTAAATGATTTTTGTTAAAAATTTATACGTAATCAATATTAAAAATAAAAAAGATTTTTTAGTTGTGTTCTCTGAAAATCTAAAGGAGAACACTTGTAAAGGTGAAGACGACCTTATATCTCTATGGCTGTAAGGTAGTTCACATATACAGGAACGATGATTTTCGGTACAAATCTACAATATTTTGTAATTTTCAGGCCTCTCATATACAGAAAATTATCCTGCCATCTGAAAAATTATTTAAAATCACGATAATAGAGGATTGTCAACGAAATCCAGTCTGAATCAAATTCACTGATACTTTCAACAAAGAGTTTTTTCCAGACTGACTCTATCCTATTGATAAACCAAATAAATCTGTAGGATTTGGACTGAACCAACTTTATTGATATGACGGATATATCAATATGAATAAAAAGCATTTTTTGTTGAATATATATGACTGAGTCATATATAATATTGCTATGAAATACTGGACACCGAAGCAGGTAGACACGCTAAGAAAGAAACACAAACTGACTCGAAGAGCATTGTCTGAAATGTTAGGTGTCACGGTTTCTGCAGTGTATAAATGGGAAAGGGGGTTGAAAGTACCAAGCAAATCGTTACAGCTTCTACTGGATTGTGTAGAAGCAAAATTAAAGAAAGGAGGATAAGAAATGGCAAAAGGGATTTACAAGCGTGGGAATGTTTACTGGATACGATACGCTGGACTTGATGGTAAGACAGTTTATGAATCATCTGGATCAATCAAGTTCAAACAGGCAGAAGTTTTGTTAATCAGCAGAAAGAACAGTATTAAAGAAGGCAAGCAACCTGAAATTAAAAAGATTGCCAGTCATACCTTTAATGGGCTTGTCACCGAGTACAGCAAATGGGCTGAAAGACAGAGATGCTTTGACAGCAAGATATACCTTATCAGAACAAAGAATGGTGAGAGACGAGAGATTCCTATTAACACAACCCTGAGAGGCGTATTACAGAACATTACAAGGCGACTGGATGTACCCAACAAAGATACCCTCAAGCCTTACAGTGATGTTAAGAGGTCGTTTCATACTGCTTTAAGAAAAGCCAAGATACATGATTTCACATTTCACGATACAAGACACACATTCGCTTCTCATTTGGTAATGGCTGGAGTAGATCTCACGACCATAAAGGAGCTGTTAGGACATAAGACTCTGTCTATGACCTTGAGATATGCTCATCTTGCACCTTCTCACAAAGTAAAAGCCTTAGATCTTCTGGACAATACGATTAACGGAAAGAAGCCTACTATACAAAAACTATACAATCGGGGAAATCAGGCAGTTATTGGAGCAATGTAATGACACCTAAGTTGTTGAAAGTAAATGGTGGAGCTGAAGGGGATCGAACCCTCGACCTCATGACTGCCAGTCATGCGC